>NZ_PNDH01000030.1:0-82423 GCF_005887175.1 Pseudoalteromonas sp. S1612
AATAACTAGGGTCTGTTGACCTTTTAAGATTAAATTTGCAGCAGTCTGTTTGGTATTTAGGCAAGGCAGAGCCTATGTGGTGTGGTTATTCCCCATAAATAGGCGATAACGCAGCATCAATGCCAAACAGGCGCTGCCCGAAGGGTTCTGCCTAGGGGCCATTTACTCTTTGTTGCTCGGCTTTTACTTAGCCCACTAGGTTACAAACCTCGCGCCGCGATTAAATCGCCCCTAGTTTGAACGAATTTTAATCCGCAAAGGTCAACAGACCCTAATAATATAGTTAAGTATATTTTTGTGGGCAACGATAAAAGTACGCCAATTGCAATACAGGCAGCTGCAGTAATAATACCTTTAATGCCGAACTGGTTGGTAAAGTAGCTCGATACAATTAAACCATGGCCTGTCACTATTAAGCACAATCCAAGCAAAATCGATGTTTTAAGTAGTCTTATTATTACAATTGAAGACATAGCGACCTCTGCGCAGCGTGTCTTCTTAGTGTATGTAATCTTTATAAAGCGGCATTGATTTAGCGCAAGCATCCATTAATAATATAAAAAAGCCCAGCTCATTACTGAGCCGGGCTGCATTTTCGTTTTAAGTTGTTAGTCGAGCATATTGCGCAGTACGTACTGTAAAATACCGCCATGTTTGTAGTAATCCCACTCTTTCGGAGTATCAATACGCACATCGGCACTAAAGCTAACTTGTTTACCTTCACTGTTAGTCGCAATAACACTGACTTCGTCGGTTTTATCGTATAACCCTTGAATATCAAATTGCTCTTGCCCAGTTAAGCCTAGTGATTCATGGCTTTCACCTTCTTTAAATTGTAAAGGAAGTACGCCCATACCAATTAAATTAGAGCGGTGAATACGCTCATAGCTTTGTGCTATCACAGCTTTAATACCGAGTAATAATGACCCTTTTGCAGCCCAATCTCGCGAAGAGCCAGTTCCATACTCTTTACCTGCTAGAACCACTAGTGGTGTTCCACTTTCTTGATATGCCATTGCCGCGTCATAAATACTTTCTAGCTTATCATCAGGTTGAGTGCGGGTAACACCGCCCTCGGTACCAGGGGCTAGTAAGTTTTTAAGGCGCACATTAGCGAATGTACCGCGCATCATTACTTCGTGATTACCACGTCGTGAACCATAAGAGTTAAATTGTGCTTTTTCAACCCCATTTTCTTGTAGGTAAAGCCCTGCGGGTGCCTCTGCCTTAATTGCGCCTGCTGGTGAAATATGATCGGTAGTCACCGAATCACCCAGTTTAGCTAAACAACGCGCACCCTCAATAGTTGGAATACCTGGTGGTTCAACACTCATACCATCAAAGAAGGGGGCTTTTTTGATATAAGTCGAAGCACCGTCCCAATCGTAAAGTTTACCATCAGGTATTTGAATTTTTTGCCAGCGACTGTCGCCATCGTAAACATTGGCGTAGCTTTTTTCGAACATCTCTTTAGTTACCGTACTTTTTACTAGTTCACTTACTTCTTTAACGCTCGGCCAAATATTTTTAAGGTAAATATCGTTACCATGCTTATCTTGCGCGAGTGGCTCGTTGTAAACATCAATATCGGTTCTACCCGCTATGGCATAGGCAACCACTAAAGGAGGCGACGCTAAAAAGTTCATTTTAACATCTTGATGTATGCGCCCTTCAAAGTTACGGTTACCCGATAAAATTGAGCTTACAACTAATTTGTGTTTTTGAATCGCCTCACTAATTTCATCGGCAAGTGGGCCTGAATTACCAATACATGTGGTACAGCCATAACCAACTAAATTAAAGCCAAGCGCATCCAAGTCATCCATCAACCCTGCTTTTTCAAGGTAATCGGTGACCACCTGAGAACCTGGCGCAAGTGAGGTTTTAACCCAAGGTTTTACATTAATACCTAACTGACGTGCTTTTTGAGCTACTAAACCGGCAGCTAAAATAACACTTGGGTTAGATGTGTTTGTACAGCTAGTAATTGCAGCAATAACACAGGCACCATCATTTAACTCAAATTCTTCTCCATTAAAGTTTACTTTTGCTGCGCCCATAAACTGCGCTTCATCGGTAGGCTCATCAGGGTTGGTAGTAGGGCCTTCGCTTTCAATACGCGCTTGCTCTTCATCGCTTTTATCACGACGTGCCATACGTTCGTCTTGAAAGTCTTTTAAGTGCTGACCAATAACCTTGCCGGCTTTATCCAAAGTAATTCTATCTTGCGGGCGTTTGGGGCCTGCTAGGCTTGGCACAACATCATCTAAAGTCAGTTCAAGCTTATCGGTATAATGTGCTTCGTCGCCATCGTTACGCCATAAGCCTTGGTGTTTAGCGTAATCTTCAATCAGTTTAAGCTGCTTCTCATCGCGATTAGTTAAGTGTAAGTAATTAATCGTTTCCTCATCAATAGGGAAAATACCACAGGTTGCGCCATACTCTGGCGCCATATTAGCGATAGTTGCTCTATCGGCAAGTGGTAAGTCGGCAAGGCCGTCACCATAAAACTCAACAAACTTACCTACCACACCGTGGTTACGCAGCATTTCAGTAACAGTAAGTACTAAATCGGTTGCTGTAGTGCCCTCAGGTAAGCGACCATTTAATTTAACACCCACAACCTGTGGAATAAGCAAGCTAATAGGTTGGCCAAGCATAGCGGCTTCGGCTTCAATGCCGCCTACACCCCAGCCAAGTACGCCTAAACCATTAATCATCGTTGTATGAGAATCTGTACCGACTAGTGTATCTGGGTAGGCTAACGATTTGCCGTTTTTTGTATCATTAAATACTACGCGGGCTAAATACTCTAAATTCACTTGGTGAACTATACCGGTTGCAGGTGGTACAACTTTTAAGTTATCAAATGCGGTTTGTCCCCAACGTAAGAATTCGTAACGCTCTTTGTTTCGCTCATATTCTAATTTTGAGTTTAAGTCGAATGAACCATCTTTACCGTAACCATCCACTTGCACCGAGTGATCGATTACCAGCTCAGCAGGAGAAAGTGGGTTTATTTTTGCAGGATCACCACCGAGTTTTTCCATCGCATCACGCATGGCAGCTAAATCAACAATTGCAGGGACACCAGTGAAATCTTGCATTACTACGCGGGCTGGAGTGAAAGCTACCTCGGCAGAGGGCTTCGCTTTTGGATCCCAATCTAATAAGGCCTGAATATCTTGTTCTTTAATATTCACACCATCTTCGTTACGTAGTAAGTTTTCTAGCAATACTTTTAACGAGAAAGGCAGGCGTTTGGCTTTATCGCCAAGTCCCATGAGCGAGTTGATATGATACTGCTCGCCATTGATAGTGAGCTGTTGTTGGGTGTCGAAACTATTTTTCATTATTTGTCCCTTCAATAAATTAGATTAATATTCTTGTAAAAGTGACCTCTGTAGTGATTTGCAAAGTGTGTACCATGATAAAAAATACCATATTGTATAATTTATTTTGGTCGTTATTTAAATAGAGATGAAGGCCAAAAGTTAAAATTCAAGGGATACTCTGAGTAATAATTGGCCACAAAACTAAACTCAAAAAAGTGCTATTTAAAGTAGTCCTGTTGTTTTAAATGGAAACTTAAATACACCAATGCAATCGCAATTATGGTGACTGCAATAGGCATAAAAATAGCGCTAATACCAAACAAGTTGATGCTATTAATAATCATAAAATTATAGTATTGCTGAGCTAAAACCGCTGCCAAAGAGATTATTAATGTTAATCTGGCTAGAGACTTTTTGAATAACAAAAGTACGCATCCTAATGCGCCGCCAAATACCGCAATAGCAAACGCTAAAGTAGCCCATAAAGGTTGGCTGTTATAAGCAAGTTGTTGTTCTTCAGGTAGTTTACTTATCATCTCTGGAGAGAGAAACAGCTGCATGACAAATGCAAGAATACCTAATATGTTCCATAATAAGGCAGTAATAAGTACGGGTTTTATCCAGCGGTTTGAGGTGTTTTCTGACATGTAAGCATCTATTTTTTATTATTGATATTCTATTAAAGAATAAAAAAGCCAGTGATGCAAACTGGCTTTTAATAACACATATAACTTAAGCAAATGTTAGCCAAATGAAATAGGGCGACGACCCGTTTTTTCATCAACTTTAGGCTTTTTAGTGCGTTTGCGTTTATTTTTAGCCGGCTCTGTTGTTGCTACTGGCGCGGCTTTTTCTGCTGTAACTGTTTCATCAATAATTGGACGTTCTGCTGGAGTGGCATCTTCACTTAACGTTAATTGAAACAACTCGCCATCAAATGCAAGTACATCACCGCTGTATAATTTTTTCCGTTTGATTGTACAAATTTCATGGTTAACACCGACATAGCCTTCGCTAATTAGGTTTTTTGCTTGACCACCACCTTCAACAAGATCTAATACCTTTAATAATTTGCACAGCTCTATAGGCTCTTCTTCTAACTCAACTTCTATATATTCTTCGTTCATCATGTTTCTCAGTGGGGGTGGTATTAGCTGTAGTATAAAGGCTCAGTGGCTATTTTGCACCAAAGTGAGCTTGTTAGGTGAGTTGATTATGTGATTTTTTATGAAACTTTTTATCTCTTTTTATAGTCTTTAAAAAAACTGAAGTAATTTAGGGTTAAGCTTCACGCGAAAAAAATTACACATTGGCGCGCTAATTGCCAATATCGGCCGTATAAGAGATTGAATATAAATAATGGAGTAAAACATGGGCATAAGATTAGCGATGAAAAAAGAGCTAATGGGCTTAGAGCATTCAGATCTGTTAACCGCTGATGATGTAAGAGCGCATCTAGCACAACAGGTAAAAGAAGACACTGAACGTGGCTTTTCAGTTATCTCTAAGTTTAACGATACCCATAGCCAGCTAACTAGCGGGCTTAAAACCAAACAAAGTGAGCTAGTATTTGAGCGTCATCGGTTATTTAATGAAGTGCTGTACAAACGTCAAAGTGTCGATGCATGGCTAAATAACCAGACTTCAGGTTAAACAGCCAAATAAATTAAGTTGCGATTTTAAATCACTCCTTTAGACTACGCTTGTAATCAACGGGGGTGATAATGAAAAATGGAATTTTAGCGTGTGCACTCATGCTATTGTTGAGTGCATGCCAACAGCCTACAGTGTATATATTTAGTAAAGGTTTATCGGACTCACAGCGCCAGCAGTTAGAGGCCGCACTCAAAACACAATCCCTACCTTACGAATATGTTGAACACGACATCCCTCGGGAATTTGGCGTAGCTACTTTACTATTATCAAATGATAGAATTTTACGCCAAGAAACAGAGCAGTTAGCTACTATTATGCAGGGGTTAGGTTATCAACCCGAAATTAGCTACACCACACGCGCAAATCACTTTTATGGTGATGGTAATATTGGTTTTTATCTAAAAAATACTAATGCGGATGACGCTTTTACCATGTCTTCTCGGTTGCGAACAACCCAGTGCGAAAAAGGTGAGTTTAATGACCTAGCCGTAACCTTTACTGATCAACATGCTGAGTTCACATTAATCAGCGGCGCAAAAGTCACATTGAAATGGGAATATTTATACGGCTATTTGGTTATTTACTACAGCAATTATTCACAAACCTACACTCATTCACAGCCATTGGTTGAGACACCTTTTGGCGATAAACCATCAGACACATATACCATAACAGCTCATGTAAATAAGCCAGGCTGGCTTAATTGCTCAATGCAGGTTGTTTATATGGATTAAGTTAACTGTTAACCATGCTCTTCTATATGCTCCGAGAGTTTTGCAATGCGCAGGCTCATACCTTCAATAATACGGTCTTTAATTTTTTCACGTATAACATTAGGTAGGCGGGTAAGAGCATCGGCAGTAATAGCCAGTACTATAGCGCTTTCCTTAGCGCGTGCATTAATACTGCGCTCTCGGTTATTAATAAATGCACCTTCACCAATAAATTCACCAGGCTCTATACTGCCCAGTTCCAGTAAGTGATTGTGCTTAAACACCATTAAAGATCCACTGAGCACAATAAACAGTCGCTTGTCATTATCAAATTCTTTAAATAAAAACTGGTTTTTATTTATCAAATAGAGCAAACCAAACGACTCAAGCAGAATTTGGCGCTCATTAAGTGTGAATTCTTTAAAAAAATCTAAGCGATTTATAATCTCCATTTGCTTAAACAAAGGGATGTTCTCAATTAACTTCATTAATAACCTAGGACGCTAGCCTTATAAAATATCAGCTAATATTGCGCTCTTTTAATTTTCGGGTCAACGTATTGCGACCCCAACCAATTTTTACTGCGGCTTCTTGTTTATGGCCAGAACAATTAGCGAGTGCTGTTTTTATTAAGCGGGTTTCTAGCTGGGCTTGAATATCAGGCCAAATATTTTCTTTACCTTGTTTAAACTCTTGATTAAGCCACTGCTGAAATGAATCTAGCCAATCGCCTTCTTGGGTTGCGGCGGCATTATCAATAATTTCAGGGGGTAAATCTTGCTCACCAATCAGCTCTCCAGGCGCCATAACGGTTAACCAGCGGCAGGTGTTTTCAAGTTGACGAACATTCCCTGGCCAATTAAATAAACACAGTTGTTTAATTGCTTTAGGGCTTAATACTTTACTATCTACTTGCAGGTCTTTTGCACTTTTATGTAAAAAGTGTAGCGCTAAGCGCTCTATATCTTCAGGGCGCTCGCGTAAGGCAGGTAAACGTAGGCGAACCACGTTTAAGCGATGAAATAAATCATCTCTAAACTTACCTTGTTTTACCAGCTCTTCTAAATTTTGATGGGTGGCAGCAATAATGCGTACATCTACTTTTATACTTTGATGACCCCCCACGCGATAAAATTCGCCATCGGCTAATACGCGCAATAAGCGGGTTTGTACATCCAGTGGCATATCACCGATTTCATCCAAAAATAAGGTACCGCCATTCGCTTGTTCAAAGCGACCTTTACGCACGCTATCTGCCCCTGTAAAAGCGCCTTTTTCGTGGCCAAACAGTTCAGATTCAACTAACTCTTTAGGTATAGCGGCCATATTAAGGGCAATAAATTGGTTTTCTTTCCGCGGGCTATGGTTATGCAGAGCGCTGGCAACCAGCTCTTTACCAGTACCTGACTCACCATTGATCAGTACGCTCATACTCGATGCTGAGAGTTTACCTATGGCACGAAACACTTCCTGCATAGCAGGGGCTTCACCAATAATATGGGCGCTTTTGGGGGGCGCGCTTTTACGTTTGGTTTTTTTAGTTGAATTAGCTCGATAAGCACTTTCCACCAGTGCAACCGCTTCATTTAAATCAAATGGCTTGGCCAAATACTCAAATGCGCCTTTTTGGAATGCATTAACGGCTGAATCAAGGTCTGAGTGGGCGGTCATAATGATCACAGGTAGCCCCGGCGTTTGCTCTGCTATTAGCTCAAGTAACGCCATACCGTCCATACCAGGCATTCGCACATCGGAAATCAACACGCTAGGTTGACTAAATTTTAGCGCGTTAAGTACGTTTTGTGCATCTGCAAAACTTTCTACTTCAAACCCTGCGCGAGTCAGTGCTTTTTCTAGTACAAAGCGAATTGAGGCATCATCATCTACAAGCCAAGCTGTTTTCATGCAAACTCCAAAGTATTAATCTGTAAACGGCAGATAAATATTAAATTCAGTATGTCCCGGCCAACTATCACATTCGATATAGCCATCATGTTGATCAATCAAGGTTTGCGCTATAGATAATCCAAGTCCCGAGCCACCTTCTTTATTGGTGGTCATAGGGTAAAATAAGGTGTCGCGTAAATTGGCATCAATACCCGGGCCGTTATCCATTACTTGAATAAGGAGTGCCTTTTTAGGGGCTTTGCCAGGACGACGATGCTGGTAATTAATCCGCGTTTTTATTTTTATTTCGCCACCATCTACCAATGCTTGTTGTGCATTACGCACAATATTTAGCACTACCTGTTGAACTTTGCTCTGATCAATATAAACATCAGGAATACTCGGATCGTAGTCTTTAACTAACCGAATATCGCGGTTGTTATCTAAGGTACTGAGTTTTACAACCGACTCTAATGTTTGATGTATATTGCCATACGATTTTTGCGGCAGCTGATTAGGCCCAAGGAGCCTATCAACTAATTCACGCAATCGATCGGCTTGTTCAATTATCAGTTCTGCACATTGATCTCTTTCTTGCTGATCACCTTCATACTGCAATAATTGCGCCGCCCCGCGAATTCCACCCAGTGGGTTTTTAATTTCATGGGCTAAACCGCGAATTAAGTTGCGTGCAGCTTGGTATTGATGCATTTGATTTGAGACTTGATCGTGCTTTATTTCGTCATCAGTTTGTCGACATTCAAATAAAATATAAAAGGTATCGTTATGCTTTATTCGTCGTGTGCTGACCGCTAACTTTGCATGGCGAGAATCGATAAACACCACGTCAGCTCTATGCTGGTGGCAGTCTACACCATCAACCAACGAATACTGTGCAATACGTTTTAAGTCGATAGAGTGGTAATTAAATAAATCATCGAACGCTTGTCCTAGTAAGCGCTTTTCGCCTAAACCAAGTAATTCACTGGCACTGGTGTTGGCATAAATGAGCGTAAAGCTTTCATCAAGTAACATTAGGGCGGTGGTTTGGTTTTGCCAAATTATATTTAGTAGCTCTGGGCTAAAATGTGTTTTGTTTATCATTATTGCACCATTTTAGTGCGCCTGGGGAGGTAGGCAAGGTTTTTAGTAAGATATACGCTAATTGTACGTACTTAACTGCAATTACCGACCTATATTAAGGCCTTTGCGATGCATAAAAAATACACTCTCAGGGCTAGTTGCAATTACTTGGTTTTGTTTATTATAAAGTTTAACTTGTAGTGTGTGTTGCCCGCGCTCTACATCTCTTAACGCCAGCGTAGTGGTGTCACTAGGTTCACCAATGGCAACGCCATTTAAAAATAAACCAATGGTAAATCCAGCTTCAAACCGAGGCGCAATCTGAGTTGAAACATACACTGAGCCGGTGTTTTCTCTTATAGTTTGGTTGGGCTCTGGCGAAGTAATACTAATTTTAAACTTTACCGCTGTTTTAGTTGGTGAAGTATCAAGTATGTCAGTATTAGTTGCAGGCATGTTTAAGTGTTGGCTAGTGAGTTTAACCTCTTTAGCACCAGGTTGAGGGGTATCTGAAAAAACCAGTACACCGTTTTTGTCTTTCCATGCGTAAATTTTTTTATTATTTGCATGGCTATTAAGGCTTATCATTAAAGCTATTAATAGCAACAAAACCTTACCTATCATCCTGCTAACCTGCATTGTTTAAACTTATTTCACTTTAGTGTAGAACCGTTAAATTTACCATAAAAAAAGCCCGCAGAGCGGGCTTAAAACACACATTATTTATCGGTTAATAAATTAACAGCTGTAGTACATTTCAAACTCAACTGGGTGAGTTGTCATGTTAAGTTTTTCAACTTCTTTTGACTTAAGTGCAATGTAAGCATCAATTAGGTCATTAGTGAATACGCCACCTTGGTTTAAGAACTCACGGTCTGCATCTAATGCCGCTAGTGCTTCATCTAATGAGGCTGCCACTGTTGGAATTTCTGCTGCTTCTTCAGCTGGTAAGTCGTATAAATCCTTATCCATAGCATCGCCAGGGTGAATTTTGTTTTTAATTCCGTCAAGGCCAGCCATAAGCATTGCTGAGAATGCAAGATATGGGTTAGCAGTTGGATCTGGGAAGCGCACTTCAATACGACGACCTTTTGCAGATGGAACCACTGGAATACGAATTGATGCTGAACGGTTACGGGCAGAGTATGCAAGCATTACCGGTGCTTCAAAGCCAGGTACTAAACGTTTGTACGAGTTAGTTGACGCGTTAGCAAAAGCGTTGATTGCTTTAGCATGTTTGATGATACCACCAATGTAGTAAAGCGCGTCTTCAGAAAGACCGCCGTACTTATCACCTGCGAATAAGTTTACGCCGTCTTTAGCTAAAGACTGGTGACAGTGCATACCTGAACCGTTATCGCCAACAACAGGCTTAGGCATAAAGGTTGCTGTCTTTCCGTATAAATGAGCCATGTTGTGAATAACATATTTCATTTCTTGGATTTCGTCTGCTTTTAAAACCATAGTGTTAAAGCGAGTTGCGATTTCATTCTGACCGGCAGTCGCCACTTCGTGGTGATGTGCTTCAACAACTTGCCCTAGCTCTTCAAGAACTAAACAAGTTGCAGAACGCCAATCTTGGAAATCATCAACAGGTGCAACCGGGAAGTAACCGCCTTTAACACCTGGACGGTGGCCTGTGTTGCCATCTGCATATTCTTTATCTGAGTTCCAAGCTGCTTGCTTAGAATCAATTTTATACATTGAGCCTGACATGTCAGACTTGTATTTAACATCGTCAAATACGAAAAACTCTGGCTCTGGACCAAATAAAACTGTGTCAGCAATACCAGTAGAGCGCATGTACTCTTCAGCGCGTTTAGCTACTGAGCGCGGGTCGCGCTCATAACCTTGTAATGTAGAAGGCTCAACCACGTCACAACGAACGATTAGCGTTGTTTCTTCTGTGAAAGGGTCAAGCTTAATTGAATCTGCATCAGGTAATAACACCATGTCTGATTCATTAATGCCTTTCCAGCCAGCAATTGAAGAACCGTCGAACATTTTTCCATCTTCAAAAAAGTCTTCATCAACTTGATGATGAGGAATAGAAACATGTTGCTCTTTACCTTTTGTGTCAGTAAAGCGTAAATCAATGAACTTAACGTCATTTTCTTTAATAAAATCTAAAACCGATTGTGACATGTGTCCTCCAACTATTGGGTTTTATTATTGCTGCTTAGATACTTTAAATACTAACAAGCTGATTTTATGCCACTATTATAATCTATTGTTTTTTATGTAAAAATATATAAACAACATAAAGGTGATATAGATTAAGCACTATTTTGGTGCGTAATAATTCCAAAAAGGTGCAACATTTACAGAGTCATAATTGCTTGCAAATTAATCACCTTAGACTAACACAAAGAAAATGCAAAATACGCAGTAAAGTCGCTTTAAATTAACTCAAAACCACCTTTTGAGATAAATTTATAAAAATTAATCATAAAAATTAATTATTTTAAAACAAAGGGTTAATTATTTTATTGCGAAAGTTTGAAATTTTATTTTGGATAAACTTTCATCCATTCCATTTATAGGGGATAATATGCGCCCTTTTAAATCCTATGCTGGGACATCTCGTGAAAGCGCAGGTGAGTACGTATAGCCCCCTGCAGGATCAATGAGATCAATTTCTCTGAGTGAACATATGAGTATCGAAAAGTTAAGAAATATAGCAATTATCGCCCACGTTGACCACGGTAAAACAACACTGGTTGATAAACTACTTGAGCAATCAGGTACATTAGAAACACGCGGCGGTAATGAAGAGCGCGTGATGGATTCAAACGACATTGAAAAAGAACGTGGTATTACCATTTTAGCGAAAAACACCGCTATATCTTGGAATGATTACCATATCAATATCGTAGATACTCCTGGACACGCCGACTTCGGTGGTGAAGTTGAACGCGTACTTTCGATGGCTGACTCAGTACTACTACTTGTTGACGCTCAAGAAGGCCCAATGCCACAAACGCGTTTCGTAACGCAAAAGGCATTCGCGCAAGGCTTAAAGCCAATCGTTGTTATCAATAAAATTGATAAGCCAGGTGCTCGCCCTGATTGGGTTATGGATCAAATCTTTGATTTATTCGACAACCTAGGCGCAACTGATGAGCAGTTAGATTTTAAAGTAATCTACGCATCAGCAATCAATGGTTGGGCTACATTAGATTTAGACGAAGCATCAGATAACATGGAACCTATGTTCAAGATGATCGTTGACGAAGTATCACCACCTGATGCAGATCCTGAAGGTGACTTCCAAATGCAGATTTCACAGCTTGATTACAACTCTTATAAGGGTGTAATTGGTATTGGTCGTATTAAACGTGGTTCTGTTGCACCTAACCAACAAGTTACGGTTATCAGTGCAGACGGCACAACTCGTAACGGTAAGATTGGTTCAGTACAAAGCTACTTAGGCCTTGAACGTATTGAAACTGATAAAGCTTACGCTGGTAACATCGTAACAGTAACAGGTTTAGGCGAGCTTAAGATTTCAGATACGCTTTGTTGTCCAAACAACGTTGAAGCATTGCCACCACTAAGTGTTGATGAGCCAACAGTAACAATGACGTTCTCTGTAAACAACTCTCCTTTCTGTGGTAAAGAAGGTAAGTTTGTAACATCACGTAATATTCGTGAGCGTTTAGACAAAGAATTAGTACACAACGTAGCACTTCGTGTTGCAGATACAGATAACCCAGATAGCTTCCGTGTATCGGGTCGTGGTGAATTACACCTAGGTATCTTAATCGAGAACATGCGTCGTGAAGGTTACGAGCTTGCTGTATCTCGTCCAGAAGTAATCTTACGAACTGTTGATGGTGTGTTAGAAGAACCGTATGAAACACTAACAATTGACTGTGAAGAAGAGCATCAAGGTTCTATCATGGAGCAAATTGGTCTTCGTAAGGGTGAACTAACTGACATGGCACCAGATGGTAAAGGCCGTATGCGTATGGACTTTATGATCCCAAGCCGTGGCTTAATCGGTTTCCAAACTGAGTTCATGACATTAACGTCGGGTTCTGGTTTACTTTACCACACATTCGATCACTACGGTCCGCACAAAGGTGGCGAGCTAGGTGTTCGTAAGAACGGTGTAATGATTGCAAACGCAACAGGTAAAGCACTTACTAACGCATTATTTAACTTACAAGAGCGCGGCCGTTTATTTATCGGTCACGGTGTTGAAGTTTATGAAGGTATGGTTATTGGTATTCATAGCCGTGATAACGACCTTACAGTTAACGCACTTAAAGGTAAGCAACTTACTAACGTTCGTGCATCTGGTACAGATGAAGCACAAACACTAACACCAGCACTTAACTATTCACTTGAGCAAGCGCTTGAGTTTATTGCTGATGATGAGTTAGTAGAAGTAACACCTGAGAACATTCGTATTCGTAAGCGTCATTTAACTGAAAATGAGCGTAAACGTGCGGGTCGTGCTCCTAAGTCATAATCTATTAATTTAGAACAATGATTTTAAAAGCCGCTGTATTGCAAAATATAGCGGCTTTTTTGTTTTTAAAGTAAGAGAAGTTTTAGCTTTTATGTAGTCAGGATAAACAAGATAAAACAAACTAGATAAAGTTAGCTCCAAAAATATCAGGCAATTATTTCTCTTTGAAAAGAGTGCGCTTTTTTACCGCTTAGTAACTAGCTCACTTAAAAAATAGTAATAACTATAAATAATACTCAGTATGTTCAGGTTAATATTGGTGTCCACAGATTGAACAATCCGATCTAATACAATTACTTACACTATCTTGTAGAGCAAGTTGTTAAAGTAATAATGTTTTTTAAACTCATACAAATTAAGGGAATAATGTTGGTTAAAGTAATATTTATTGTGATAACTGTACTTTTATCTGGTTGTACTTCGTCACAAGCCATGAGCTCTGGGTGTGATTTTGTTACAGGGGCTGCGAACAGTAATGAACGTCATAAGCCTGCTGGTGATCTTAATAGTAATAAAAAAAATCAAAAAGTAAACGTGATTAATGGGCTTTTGAATATGTTAATTGGCCCAATCGGTCGCTCTCTCAATGATGATGAATGCAGTAGTAAAGAGCAAGAGTATGTATACCCAAATAACAGCTTATAAAATAGACGTTTTGCTTTTTAATGTTTCCGTTATGTTGGGTTTCGCTTTGCTCAACCCAACCTATGGTTTCAATTATCTTATTGGTAGTAGAGTGATTTTTCCAAACACATCAGCATCTATATAGCCAAGGTTGCGACTGCCGTTAACAGGCTGTACTTCATGTGAACCCATGAAGTGTTCGCGCACTTCGCTGCCATCGTTATCGCAATAGGCGAGCATAAAACCAATAACTTGTTTTTCAGTTAATTTAAGTGGTGTATTTTGCGCGCCTTCTTGGAAATTATTTGGGTAGAGTTTTATTGCCACTTCCCACGTGATGTTATAGGGCGCGGTGGTATTGCGTTTCCAGTTACTAACTAAGTGGTCGGTATATAAATGCGCTTTTTTATCAGGCCCATAATCGGCAGCTTGGTTATCAAGGCCAATATGATAAGCAAATGCTGTATGGTTAAATTGGTGATTACCGCCAGATGCGTCACTATCTATAAACACTTCTAAGGCATCATCGTCCCAGTATTTATCCGTTGGATCTGGGTGAGTATCAATAAGCACATCATCACTAATGTCTGCTTGTAAATACAAGTAGTTTTCATCCCACAAAAGACGATAGCGACCTTTAAAATCCTTGTCTGAGTCTGGTAGGGTGCCGTCCATTAAGTATGGCATATTATGCCAAGTGGCTTTGTCCCATGCACTTTCAGAAACCCCATCAATAGTAATAGCTGTTGGTGTATGACTAACGTCAATAGCCATGAGTGGCTGGGTAAAAAGTAAGCTAAAAGCGAGTAGTGTTTTTTTCATTAATCATCTCATCAATTAAGGATGATTTAGCTTGGCTTAAATAGCAATCAAAAACAATCTCGTAGTCTATTTTTATACTAACTGATTGTGCCTGCTATGCTGTCTTTTAATGCCAGCATTAATAAATGCGCACTTTCTCCAGACATTTTAAAAGGATTAAAATCAATGGAGCCTGAAAACTTGAGATTCAGTGATTCGGTTAGCTTAGATTGCGGTACATAGCCCATTGACCATTTTTCAAACTCTCTTTCAGGAATTTGGGTATAGTTGAGCATAATTACATTTTGGTGACGTTTATCGTTTAATATTTGTTGGTAGGTATTATTTACAGCCGTTCTAGAGCCTTCCAGGCATTGTAAAAAGTAATCATTACTAAAACATAACATGCCGGTAACGTTTGTTTTTACATTATAGGTTCGAGCGCTTTGTAAAATATTTTCTATATCTTTAGGCCCAAAACCACTACTAATTTTGCTGGCGTAAATAAGTCGTACAAGAAACATAAAACCTCCTCACTGTTTAGTTAATTAAACATAGTTCAGCAGAGAAGTTATTACTAATTTTGTAAATGACTGATTAAAGTTTAATACTCTCACCTTCATTTAAAATATGCAGGGGTATTTTCGAGTCCATCTTTTTGTGCATATACAATAAACGCAGTAAAGCTGAATGACTCGTGCGATCGCCCATTTTCCATGATGAGTTACCGTATCCCCAAGGTATCATTATTTTACAGTTTAGCTCTTGTGCTGCTGTTAGAGCGTCTTCTGGGGTTGTATGAACGTAACGATACCATTTAGGGTTATCTTCGCTATAGTAAGACGCTATCGGCATTAAGCACACATCAATATCACCATATTTTTTCTGTATATCGCTGAAGTGTTTTGAGTAGCCAGTGTCGCCTGCAAAAAATAAGGTGCTGCCATTTTGTTCAAGTAGCCAGCCATTCCATAGGTCTTTATCGTTGTCTTCATAAATAAAGGGCACTAACACACGGCTGCTAAAGTGATGAGCAGGCAAGGCATGGATAGCTAAATCGCCAATATTTGTTTTTGCATACCACGCCATTTCACTAATATTAAACCCGCCTGTAGGGAAGTTGTCGGCCATGCCTAGTGGTGTTAAGTAGCGAGGTTTATTACCGAGTTCTTCTATATCTGCTTTATTAAAGTGATCGTAATGAATATGCGAGTACATCACAGCGTCTAAGTTTTTCAGTTCACTATCTGTGAGCCAATCGCCGGGTTGTCGGTAAAACCCAGAGGCTAGTCTAAATGCTAAATCTACAGGTGAGTCAAACTGCTCTTTTACAGGATCAAGTAACACTTGCTGTCCGTTAGGCGTGCGGATCATAAACCCAGCATGTCCCAGCCAGCGTAAGCTAAAGCCTGTGTTTAAATTCATAGGCTGTTGCTCACCTATAAATTGGCAGTTTTCGCTGTCTTTTTCGCATTGTAATTTAGGGCTAGTTGGGTAGCAGTTGCTTTTACAGGTAGTCGGGTAAGTTTTTTTACCCGGGTAGAGATTATGAAACCGTCCTTCTTGCTCGCCATTTTGATGTAGCGGGGTAATGGTTTGCTCCCCTGCAATAACTTCAACATGGTTAGCTGTTTGGCAGGCGCTTAGCATTGTGCATGCAAGTATTAGGGTAATGGCTTTGAACTTCATTTTACTGTTCTAATTATTATTATTTTGTAAAAGTATAACAACAACAGCTGATTATCGAAGAGCTTAAAGGTAACAAAAAGTAACAATAAAAAAGCCTACAATTTAGTAGGCTTAGTAAACGAGTTTATAGTAATTAGCCTGTGGTATTCATTTGCTCAATAAATTTATTTGAGTCTTCAATCGACTTATTCATGTCATTCATGAGTAACTGAATATCACGCTTTAAGTTAGTAAACTCGCCTTTTATAGCGGCTACCGCTTGTGCGTTTAAGTTATGTTTTAAGTAAAGCACGTTATCTTGTAAAGACGATAATACTGGCTCCATTTTGCTCTCAGCGCTGCGCATTGAGCGAAGTAATTGGCTAAACTGGCGCTGAGTTGCAGCTAGTTTTTTACTGCTTTGACGCTTAAGTGAGGCGCTTTTGTATTGCTCTAGCTCATCGCTCCACTCATCAAACAACGCATCGGCAACATCTTCTACTTTATTTATGTTACTTGATACTTCGTTTGCCGCCGCTAAGCTCGACTCGTAATCGTCATTAAGTTGATTGTAAGCATCTTGCAACTCACCGCCATCGAAATTAATTAAGGTAGTTAGGCGCTCGAGTGCTGATTGAAATTCTTCTTGCGACTCTTGTTGTGAGTCTTTCGTTTCTTCAACGCGATCAATAAGAATGTCACGTTTATGAACACCTACTTTTTCCATTGCCGAATAATAAGCCGACTGACAACCTGAAAGCATCAGCATTAACGAGAGTATGGCTGTCCCTAATAATGTTTGTTTTTTCATCTGAATTCCTATTTACGAGTGTTAATGCTGTAAATTATGGCCTTGATTGTTATTATAATCAAAAGCCCACCAACAAAGTTAATTGTATGAATGATAAGCTCTCCCATTATAAACAGCAAGTTAAGGTGTTTCTAAAACAGCAACCAGGCTGGTGGATGCAATATTTCAATCGCTGTATAGACGATCAAATAACCATTAATGCAGGGTATTTAGCATACGTTACCTTGTTGTCGTTGGTTCCGCTGATAGCGGTGGGTGTGGCAATCTTCTCTGCTTTTCCAGGGTTTGAATCGACCCGTTTAGCCATTGAAAGTTTTTTATTTACTAACTTTGTGCCGACTTCTTCCGATGTTATTAAAGAACATATTAGCTCGTTTGCTGGTAATGCTAATCAAATGACGGCGGTAGGTATTGGCTTTTTGGCAGCCATTGCCTTGCTACTTATTCGTAATGTAGATGCTACACTAAACCGTATTTGGCGAGTAAAGAAAAAACGCCCAATGATGATATCCTTTGCTGTGTATTGGATGGTACTGAGCTTGGGACCTGTACTACTGGGTGCGAGTATTGGTGTCACCTCTTATATTGTGTCACTAGTGTCGTTTGCTGATCAGGGTATCCCTGGGTTTAGTGGTTTTTTATTAAAACTACTCCCTTATGCTATTTCTATGGCAGGTTTTATCATGCTGTATACCTTAGTGCCGAATACGCGAGTTTCATTTAGGGCCGCTATTCCTGGTGCACTGTTTGCTGCAATGTTATTTGAGTTAACCAAAAAAGGCTTTGCTTTGTACATTAGCCATTTTCCATCATACGAAGTGATTTATGGTGCGGTAGCAACCATTCCTATTTTGTTTGTATGGGTATACTTGTCGTGGGTAGTAGTGCTACTAGGTGCTGAATTTACTGTGTGTATTAACATGCAACATTACAATAAAAAAGAGCAACGAGCAGAGGATAGTGAATAAATGCAAGGACTAATTCAACGGGTAACACACGCCAACGTAGCAATAGAAAAACAGATTGTTGGTGAAATAAAACAAGGTATTGTATTACTGCTTGGTGTTGAAAAAGAAGATGATGAGCGTGTTGCTGATAAACTATTACACAAGGTCAGTAATTATCGAATTTTTAGCGATGAAAATGATAAAATGAACCTCAGTCTCAAAGATATACAAGGCGAACTATTAGTCATATCGCAATTTACACTTGCAGCTAATACCAAAAAAGGCATGCGTCCTAGTTTTTCATCGGCAGCCACACCAGACCAAGCGCAAGCATTATATAATTACTTTGTTGAGCAGGCTAAATTACTCGGTATTAAGGTAGCGACCGGTGTATTTGCAGCCGATATGCAGGTTAGTTTATGTAACGACGGTCCGGTTACCTTTAACTTAACCGCTTAAAGTGTTTTTTCAACAACCACAATGTGATTCACAAACCCGGTGATCTTTTTAATACTAACGGCTTCCCCAAACACGCGCTTAAGCACAAGTTGTAGCTGTGTAAGTTGGGAGGCATGTTGCGATAAAAAGTTAATAAATAAGATGCCCCGCTGAGCAAGCGCATCATAAATTGTTTGATAAAAACATTGATCAAATAAGAACCTAGGGGCATCGAGTTCACTAAATAAATCTAAAATAATCCAATCTATATTCACCACTGACTTCAAAACTGTTTGTGCGTCTTCACAATAAATTTGGCCCTTTTCATTAAGGGCAAAAAAATCTTGGTAACAGTCAATTATATGAGGGTTTTTTTCTACTGAAGTTAGCTGCGCTTGAGGGTACTGTTTTAATAAGTAGTTACGTATAGCACCACCACCTAAACCGAGCTCAAGTATTTTTTTAGGCGCTGGTCGTTGCTGCCAAACCGTTGCTAAATAGGCAAGGTGAGGAAACAGTAATACTTGTGGACTCCGGGTTAAAATAACTGATTGCAAGGTGTTGTTAATAAGTAGCCAGCGCAGCTGTTGATGCTCTCGAACTTGTATATTTATGCCATGTTGATTATGCCAATAAAGTAACTGGCCTAGCGATGAACTATGCTCAATAAAGTGCCTGCTTATCAGGCCACTGCTACCATGGATATATTTATTCATGGTATTGAGCATAAACCAGCAGGGGTAAAGCGCAATCGATTTTGTCATTAATTTTTTACAGTCATTTATAGGAAACCAAAGTCGTATTTGCAGTTTTACCCAGATCGAGTATGGTGTTTTTCACAAAATGCACAGCGTAATATTTTTACATTTTTAATTTATGGAGTCTGTATGTTTCAAGTGAGCACCCCTCAAAGTAGTGAAGACTGGCAAGCCTATTATCAATTACGCTGGCAAGTTTTACGTGCACCATGGGGCGAACCTCGTGGTTCTGAGCAAGACGATTTAGAGCAAGAAGCTGAACACCGCTTTATTAAAAATAAAGCAGGTGAAGTATTGGGTGTGGCGCGTTTGCACTTTAATAATCAGCAACAAGCTCAAGTACGTTATATGGCGGTTGCAGAGGGTAACCGTAATCAACATATTGGTAGCCGCTTATTACATGAGCTAGAAAAAATAGCGTGGAATCAAGATGCTGATGAATTAGTGCTGTTTGCTCGCGAACGTGCTCTGGAATTTTATCAGCGCCATGGCTACGAAAATAAAGAAAAAGCGCATTTAGCCTATGGTGATGTTCAACATTATAAAATGGTTAAGCTCAAGCCGAGTGAGCCAGGTTGGTTTCGTCACCCTAATTGGACTCAAGTACTGCAAAATACATGGCGTGAATCAATCCCTATTAGTGATGCAATGGGGATAAAAGTAGAAAGCTACACTGATTGGCAATTTACTACTCGTGCAGATTTAAATGCTAACTTAAACTTACACAACACCATGTTTGCAGGCTCTATTTACAGCCTAGCTACACTAACGGGTTGGGGAGCAACGTACTTAGCATTAAAAGAAGCCGGACTTGAGGGTAATATAGTGTTAGCCGATGCTAATATTAAATATTTAAAACCACTGAATACCGACCCTAAAGGCTGTGTTGATATTCAAACCTGTAAAGGTAACTTAATAGAGTTACAAGAGGCGGGTAAGGCGAGCTATTTAGTGCCAGTAACCATTTTTGATGGTGATCAAGTAGTTGCTCAGTTTGAAGGGCAGTTTGTGGTTAAAAAGTAATAAGAATAAACGAAAAAGCCAAGCGAGTTGCTTGGCTTTTTTTATTAGCGGTTATTACAGTAAGTCAGTCAGTAATATACCGACACCAAAGCGTTCAATATCGGCGTTATAGTCTATTAAACTCTCACCATAGCCATTAAAGTACTGCGCATAGCCGCGTACTCTTCCCCATAGAGGGAATGACCAATCAAGCTGAATTGCCCCGCGGTTATCTGAATTTAAATTATTACGAGTCATAAAACTAAATTCATGATCGTGAAAGCGATACGCGCCACCAAATTCAAAGTAACCCATGTATTTATAGATATCAGGGTTATCGTCACCTCGTGCATCTAACGGCGCAGGCTTTTCATTCTCAGGAATGCGGTACCAAGGCTTAAAGCTGAATACAAAGCCGTCATTTTCCCAAATGAAATCGGCATAAATACGGTTCCAAGAACGCGAGTTTGGCTGACTACGGCCATTAGATTGGTGTGAAATACCAATGGCTATTGCCATTTCATCGCCCCATAAAACGTTTTCAGGGTCTAAGTAATTAATCCAGAAAATTTCTGGCTCGTAATTAGTTTCTCGAAAGGGAGAAGAAATATCGTCGTTGTATACTTGCCAGTATGACTGCAGAGTAAAGCCAAAAAATATAGCTTGGTCTGAGTCGGCAAACTCATCATACAAAGGTACTTTAATTGATAACTGATATTTAGCTTCTAGGTTATCGAGAGGGTCGCCATCTTTTTTATCGGTTAATTCTGCAAGTCCATCAAACGGGCGAGTGTTTGGGTTCGACATATAAGAAACCGGTAAAATATAATTACGTTTATGCGGCGTAATTACATTACGGTTTTTTTTGCCAACCGCTTCACGGGCTTGGCGTTTATCGATAGCTGTTAGCTGCTTGCTTTCTTCAACTGCAGAGCATTTTTCGCGCAATTGATCGAGGGTTTGCTTACCGTCTCCACCTATCACTTCATTTAATATACATTGTTTAACCAGATCAAGTTCATTGTTTTGCTCGTTTTTTGCTGTTTCTTCAGCAATAACAGCAGTACTTAGTAATGTTGAGAGTAGTATCCAGTGGCGCCAACTCATTATAATTCCTTTGTAAGTGAGGGAAGTAACAGATTTGTGGTGATTATAACGCATTTTTAACACGTATACGGTGAACTTGTCCTGAACTTTAATAAAGCAAAAAGAAAAGCGACCTAAGTCGCTTTTACTGGATAACTAGCTAATAGCTCGCTAGTTAGACTCTCACGCAATGAGAAGGGGTGAGCTAGAGCTCAAAAACGTTTGTAAAAAACTTATAAAGTTCAGTGCCTTGGTTCACACTAGCTGAGGCAAAATGCAATATCGCAATCGCATCAAGATCAAAGCTTAATGTTTGCAGTGGTTGTTCGCTTAGGTAGCGTTCCATTCGCAGTATTTTAGCTATAGGTTCGCCCGCTTTAATGTGCCCACCAAGGGGGGCTAAGTATTCAACCATGCCACCCATAGGTGCATAGTAAGCAATATAATCATTTAGTTGGCAGCCATACCTTGTCATCACTTTTGGCTTGTAGGGCGCATCAACAAATACTTGCTTATGATTTAAATAACTTAAAATACTTTGAGCATCATCAAACGCAGCGCTTAAATCTATTTTTTCTTGGCTTCCCAGCTCTACCGTAAAGGCTTCAACTTGTACGTTAAAATTTCGGCCTTGCTGAGCAAGTTGCTCGCTAAGTTGCCACCATGGACAAAAGCTCGCTTCATCCATTGCGCCATCAAAGTCATTAGGGATCACTAGCACATGGGGAATATTAAAGTAACTGGCACTTTCTGAGGCATATTCAGGACAATATAAGTGCTGACTAGAAATAGGGCCAGTGTGTAAATCTAAAACAATATCAGCTTGATGCGCTAGTCTTTGTAAGTTTAGCGCTATGCGTTTACCCGTTGTTAAACGATAGTCTGGGCCATTAAGTTGCTGCTCAACATCATTAATTAACGCGGTTTTAAACGCTGTTTTTAGAGCTGTATCGTCAGCGTCGTAGTATTGCTTTGCAAACTGTGATGCAAGCTGATTATTACAGTGATACATACGATTCCAATTAGTCCCCGTAATAGGGTCGAATCGGCCAAGCGTAAATTCGCCCGATTTTTGATTACAGCCAATGGGGTTAGCGTAGGGAACTAAGGTAATATCACCTTTTAAATTAAGGTTTTTTAGCTGTTCAAGTAGCTGATAAATAACCGCGTTACCTTGTACTTCGGCGCCATGCATATTAGCTTGTATATACACACTTGGGCCTGTGCCATCGCCCTTTAAACGATAGACAGGAATGGTCAGTGGTAGGCCATTTGCCACTTCACCAACTACAATATTTTCCTGGCTTATAGCTGTGGTGTTATTCATTTTTATTACCTCAAGTAGTGGCTTGCATCTTCTGCTTGGCGAATACAGTTGATTTCGCCATGGTGTATAACATATTCACCGGCCAGTTCATGGCACAAAAAGTACGGCATACTTTCGGTAAAACCATAAGCACCGCATTGACTAAACACCAGCCAGTCATGTTCATTTAAATCGCCCGGCAATTGGTGCTCCCCTAAGCAATCCAGCGCGGTACATAATGGCCCATATAGGCTCATTGCTTGGTTTACTGCGTTTGAATCTCGTAATAAACGCGCAGGGAAATCTTGACTGGTGACCGCAGGGCGCAATAAGTGATTAATACCGCCGCTCATAATTACCTGCTGTTGGCCGTAGTTTAATTTGCGCTCAACCACCGGTGTGGCGTAGTGGCCGCATTCGCCTACAGCATAGCGACCTAGTTCCATCCACAGCTCTTTAACACCCGCATCGCGTTTAATCTTTGCAAGGGCTGCTATTAATGCATCCCAGCTTAAAGTCGGGTCATTAAGGGTGTAAGGAATACCTAAACCGCCACCTAAATCTAAAATATTCAGGTTTATATTTAAGTTATTAGCAAGGACTGTAAGTGGTGTAATCATTTGCGACCACAGATCTGCAAGTTTGTCGCTGCTGAGCATGTTACCCCACTGAAAAATATGTACGCCATCAAAGCTCAATGCTGTGTAGTCTTTAGTATTTAGCGATTGCCATTCATCGCACCCTAAGCCAAATGGAGTAAGGCTATCACCACCAAGTGGGTTTTTATCACCCTCGGGCCAGCGTAATTGAACACGCAGTAATACTTGCAACTGGCACTGCTGGGCATTGGCTTGTTCGTTTAACCAACGCACCTGATTAAGACTTTCTGCCACAAAGGTACGTACGCCACGTGCAATAAAATGTTTAATTTGTTTTGGGCTTTTAGCAGGGCCCGTGTTGAGCACGCGCTCGCTGTTAATTCCTTGGGCAAGTACTTGCTCAAGTTCGCCTTTACTTGCAACATCAAAGTTAAAACCAGCGTTATCTAAACTTTGTATCACTTTAGATAGGGGATTGGCTTTAACCGCATACCAAAGCTTTACTTCGGTTTGCGCCACTAAGTGCGCAAGGTGCGCATCTAGTGAGTCGAGGTCGTAGACAAAAAATGGAGTATCGAGTTTACTCGAAAGCTCATCAATAGCGCTTTTAACGGGCGTGCTCAAAAAGGTCATTAACGTAAAACCTCTTCAAGTAATAATGACGCGTCACTTTGCTCGTCCCGGTATTTAACAATTAAGGCACACGACATACTTAGGCCTTGAGCACGCGCCCAGTCGTTTGACGCAGGGCGAGAGCCTGGGATCACAATCGCGTATTCAGGGATTGCTTCGCCTTTATCAAGCTGACGCTCATTAACGCAGTCATAAACAGGGATGGTTGCAGATAAGCGAACACCAGGGGCAAGTACCGCGCCTTTTTTAACTACCACGCCTTCAACAATCACACAGCCTGCACCAATGAATGCATCGTCTTCTATGACCACAGGGCTTGCGCCAATGGGCTCAAGTACCCCGCCTAATTGTACCGCGGCGCTCAAATGAACATTTTTACCCACTTGCGCACATGAGCCAACCAATGCGTGGCTATCTACCATAGTCCCCTCGTCAATAAAGGCGCCAATATTTACGTAAGCAGGTGGCATAATAATAGTGCCTTTGGCAACATGTGCACCACGGCGCACACTTGAACCACCTGGTACCATGCGAACGCCTGCTGTGGCTTCAAAGCATTGCGGCGCTAGATTATGTTTATCTACAAAGCCACCAGGAAACTCCATGTTAGTGCCGTTTTTAAATGCCTCTAAAATGCCTTGCTTTACTTCCACGTTAGCGTGCCATTGGCCGTTTTCGTCTTGTGTTGCTGCGCGAACTGCGCCCGTTTCTAAATTATTTAATAGTTCTAACCAGCTCATTATAAAAACCTGTATTTAATGCCAAGATAAAATGGTGTTGTTTGCCGATGAAATGTCATCTGTGTGTGTCAGCTCAAGGTGTGTTAAAGGTGGACGTAAATGCGGACTGCTAATACGCCCTTGTAAATGCATTAACACTTTGACTGGGATAGGGTTTGCTACTGAAAATAAGCTATTGATAGCGCTAGACCACTGGACAAAAAGATTAGGGTGTTGGCCGCTTAAACTGCGCTTTACAAACTCATGGGTTTGCACTGGCCATGCATTGGCTGCAACCGACACTAAACCTTTTGCACCTGCTTGGGCAAAATAAGGCATGAGGGCATCGTCACCACTAAAAATGGCTAGTTCAGGTGCTGCTTGTCGATAGGCTTCAAATTGAGAAATACAGCCACTGGCTTCTTTGAGTGCCCATAAATTTTTATGTTGTTTGAGGTTTTCAATGGTTGTAATGGGAATGCTAACCGCACTACGTCCTGGTACGTTATAAAGCATACAAGGATGAGAACTGGCATTGAGCAGGCTTTCAAACCAATGCGTTTGCCCCACTGCACCGGGTTTGGCGTACAAAGGCGAGCCAAGTAAAAAACCATGTATAGGCAGTTGGTTGCAGTAGTTAACCCATTCAAGCTGCTGCTTTAAGTTACTACCACCGACTGCGACCATAAGCGGGACGCTCGGCTGTAATTGGCAAACATGCTCTACGATGGCTTGCTGCTCTTTTAGGGTCAGGGCTAACCCTTCGCCAGTGCTACCAAGTAATAAAATGCCGTTATTAGCGGCTTCTTGTTCGGCCACCAAGGTGTCTAAGGTTGCGTAATCAACTAGGCCATTTTGATCAAATGGGGTGATCAGCGCAGTCCATAAATGGAAATTGTTAATATTGAAGTTGTTGATCATCTCTCACGAACTTATAGGGCATTCGTCGAGTTATTGGCGGGTATTTAGTGTGCCTGACTCTTTGAATGTATTTATAATTCGAAGAGCGAATGGGCTTAAATAATAGGGCGCACGGCCTTATTATACTAAGACCAGAAGCTCTCCACCAAATATGTTATTGGTGACAGTCGCTAGGATTCAACCTAGTCGCCCGAAGTAACCTTTCACAAAAAAGTGTTACCTCTCGGCGTTAATTCCCCTCACGTATGCTCAATGGAGTTTGCGCTCCTAACATACGCTACCTGAATAACGCACCTCTTCCAGCCCTTTGCACTTGCTATTGAAAAATCAATTAGCAAATACAATGTAATAGGGTAAGTGTGGCGATTAAACCACTTTAGCCGTCTAGGTGTCAAGTGACTAAATACAGAATAGTTCATCGATAATAGCAACGGTTACGTATTGGCTGCTTTTCTCGTAAACTAGTTTCATGGTCGAAGTAAGGTATTAAGCAGATGGAAAAATTTAGCGATATTTATAAGCGTGCAGTGGAGCGAAAGGGCTCTGAAAAAATGCTTAAATTGTTACTCGAAAAACCTTTATCAACAAAGCAACTCGTCACATTAAGTGATGATGATTGGCTAGAAGAATTTACTCGGAAAGTTTTTCAAAGTGGTTTTTATTGGTCGGTGATCAACAGTAAGTGGGCCGGATTTAGAGAGGTTTTCTGGGATTTCAGTGTTGAAAAATTATTGATGATGCCACCAGACATGTTAGAACAAAAAGCCAGTGACGAACGGATTGTGCGCAATTATAAAAAAGTAAAAACCATTACTGATAATGCGTATATGATCCACGAAGTTGCAGAGCAACACGGCAGCTTTAGTCAGTTTATTGCTAACTGGCCAAGTGAGGATATTATTGGCTTGTGGGCATATTTAAAAAAGCATGGTGCAAGGCTTGGTGGTAATACCGGCCCTTATGCACTGCGCGCCTTAGGAAAAGATACTTTTTTACTTTCAAGAGATGTAGAAAGCTATTTGCGTGCACATAAAATTATAGATGGTGGATTGCAAACTAAAAAGTCACTAAATGCGGCGCAGGCATTCTTTAATGAACTGCAGCAGCAAAGCGGCTTAAGCATGCAAGAGCTAAGCTTAATTGTCGCTTATGGTGTAGGCGACAATCGCGTAGGTATCAGCCAAAAACAATAGGATTAAACATGAAATTAGTGCCAAGGTATACCGACATTGGTGAGGGGTTTGCAATTAGCGATCATCCAGCCAAGGTGACAGCGCCACGGTTATTGTTATGGAATGAGCCCTTAGCCGAACAATTTAATATACAAGTGAATGCAGATTCTCGAGCAAATATATTCAGTGGAAATGAACCTCAAGCAGTTTCTGCAGTTGCATTAGGGTATTCGGGTCATCAGTTTGGTCATTTTTCTCCACGCTTAGGAGACGGTCGAGCGCATTTACTTGGCGCGATCAGTGATGATAAAAACCAGCTTTGGGATTTGCAATTAAAAGGCGCTGGCGCTACGCCATTCTCGCGTGGTGGAGATGGGCGTTGTGCATTAGGACCTGCTATTCGTGAGTACGTAATGAGCGAAGCAATGCATGCGCTTGGCATTCCTACTACGCGTTGTTTAGCCGTGGTTGGTAGTGGTGAAACTGTTTATCGTAACCCGCCGCAACCTGGCGCTATTGTAACGCGACTCGCGAGTAGTCATATTCGAGTTGGCTCGTTTCAATATTTAGCTACCCAAGGCGATTTGACCAGTCTAAAAAACTTAGCCGATTTAGCCATTCAAAGACATTACCCTGAAATTAACAGCACTGGCGCCCAGCGATACTTGGATTTTCTAGCCGCAGTGATAACCAATCAAGTTAACTTAGTCGTAAGTTGGATGAGGGTGGGGTTTATTCATGGGGTAATGAATACCGACAACACCTTAATTAGTGGTGAAACCATAGATTACGGTCCATGTGCTATGATGAACCAGTTTGATTTTGATACCGTGTTTAGCTCTATTGATAAGCAAGGGCGTTACGCATTTGGTAATCAGCCAAACATGGCGAGTTGGAACTGTGCTCGCTTAGCAGAGAGTCTAATGGCACTAATAAGTGACGACGATGAGCAAGCCGTAGCAATGCTGACACCTATCATTGCAGACTTTTCGACCCAATTTAATCAGCAATTTAGCGCTATGTGGGCACAAAAGTTAGGGCTAACAATAGCTGATGAT
This sequence comes from Pseudoalteromonas sp. S1612, assembly GCF_005887175.1. GTDB lineage: Bacteria > Pseudomonadota > Gammaproteobacteria > Enterobacterales > Alteromonadaceae > Pseudoalteromonas > Pseudoalteromonas undina. The sequence continues at coordinate 27,695 of NZ_PNDH01000030.1, forward strand.
AAAGATAATGAGCTGGTGGGGGAGTTACTAGGGCTATTAAAAGAACACCAGCTTGATTATACCAATACTTTTAATGCACTCACTGAGTCGTTAAATGGGCAAGCTGAAATACCATCAGCACTTACCTCTTGGGCACTGCAATGGCAAACACGAACTAATGAGCACAGCTATCAAGTGATGCGACAAGCTAATCCGAGCGTGATTCCCCGTAATCATATTATTGAAGATATTATTACTCAGTACACTACGCATGGGGATAGTGAGCTACTCAGTCGTTTTAGCAAAGTGATGTCGAGCCCTTACACAAGCCATTTGCAGGCCACTGAATTTCAAATGCCGCCCGAAGATGATAAGAATTATCGTACTTTTTGCGGTACTTAAGTATGGTTTATTGCATTTTAAAATGAATATAAAAGGTCATTTTTTACCCCTGCGATGTTCATTCATAGAGCAAACTATGAACGAATGATACCATAACATCCATAAAGGCTAGTGATCGTATGGGGTTTAAAGCGATTGTTTGCTTTTTGAGCTAGTCTTTGTTCAGTAACATTTTTTATGGGCTAGTTTTATTATCCTAAGATATTGAAAAAATATATTTGCGTTAAGTATTGATTAACAAAGGCTCAGTTACTGTATAGGTAAGTTAGAAGAGCTAGCAATGCTTAGCTACATTTTTAGTTGTTAAAATGGGAAGAAAACAATGAAATTAAAATCACTTACAATTGCCATAGCGTTAGCTGCAACTAGCGCATCTACTTTTGCTGCCGAACAAGAAGGTTTTTACATTGGTGCATTTGGTGACTACTACGATGCTTCTTGGAAAAACATGCGTGAGCAGGCTGGCCTTGACGTTAATGAGTCAACAGGTTGGGGTGCTGAATTAGGTTACCGCTTTAATGATTACTGGAGCGCACGTTTAGAATACGCAGACCTAGACTTTAATGCACATGACAAAGTACTTAACAACCGCAACGATATTGACGGCGAACGTTACGGTATCGATGCGCTTTACCACTTTGGCGGCGGCCCTTTTTACGGTTTATTCGGTCTGAAAGACATTGATGTTGTTGATGACAACACGTTTGTAAATGCAGGTGTAGGTTACCGACACTTTGTTACAGACAACTTCTTTGTAAATGCTGAAACCAGTGTTTACCAAGGTTTAGACAAAGGCTACACAGATGTTGGCGCAAAATTAGGTATTAACTACTTTTTCGGCCAAAAATCAGCGCCAGTAGCACCAGTTGAGCCTGCACCACAACCAGAGCCAGAAATTGTTCCAGTGCCGGTAACACTTGCTGATACTGATAAAGATAGCATTCCTGATGTAGATGACAAATGTGCTAACACACCGATGACAGATGCGGTTGATAGTGATGGTTGTACACTTTATGAAGATACTGAAGTAACAGTAAGCTTGTTAGTAACATTCCCTAACAATGACTCGTCAGTTTCACAGCAGTACTTAAATGATATTGACGAAGTAGCGTCTTTCTTAAAAGAGTACCCAGATACAACTGTACTTCTTGAAGGTCATACGTCTGCAGTAGGTAAAGCGTCTTACAATAAATGGTTATCTAAAAAACGTGCTGATGCAGTAGCTAAAAAGCTAATTGCTGATGGTATTGCAGAAGATCGCATTACAACAGCTGGCTTAGGCGAAGAACGCCTTAAAAATGAAGCGAATACGGCACAAGCACACGCTGAAAACCGTCGTGTTGAAGCACACGTAAAATCTATTAAACGTGTAAAAGTACTACGTTAATAGTTTCTAATTAAGTAAAAACCCAGCTTATGCTGGGTTTTTTTATGGCTGTTAATAAGTATTCATGAAAGTTGATTTTATGAAATTCACTATTCATATTATTAATAATCGATATAACTAGTTGCCCAAGTGGATGGATTTTAATCTATGTATAAAAGCTTTATAATCGAGCGTTAGAATACTATAAGTATTGGGTTATAGTGTGTTTTGTAAACACTACCGAATACTTTCACGTCACCAAGAGGGCAATACTGTGCTACAAGAATATCGTAAACACGTAGAAGAACGTGCCGCGTTAGGTATCGTACCAGCGCCATTAGATGCTCAGCAGACGGCTGATCTTATTGAGCTAATTAAAACTCCACCGGCAGGTGAAGAAGAATTCGTCCTAGAACTACTAATCAATCGTGTACCGCCGGGTGTTGATGATGCAGCCTACATTAAAGCTGGTTTTTTAGCGGCTGTTGCAAAAGGTGAAGCCGTTTCTCCACTTCTTTCTAAAGAAAAAGCAGCTGAATTGCTAGGTACTATGCTTGGTGGCTACAATATCGCGCCTATGGTTGACCTACTTGATGACGAAGCGTTAGCGCCAATCGTAGTTAAGGGCCTTGCAAACACATTATTAATGTTTGATGCGTTTTACGATGTAGAAGAAAAAGCAAAAGCAGGTAATACATACGCCAAACAAATCATTGAGTCTTGGGCTGCCGCAGAATGGTTTACTAATAAGCCAGCTGTTGCTGAAAAGATCTCGGTTACTGTATTTAAAGTCACTGGTGAGACAAACACTGATGACTTATCACCCGCTCCAGATGCATGGTCACGTCCTGATATTCCACTTCACGCACTAGCGATGCTTAAAACAGAACGTGATGGCATTAACCCTGATAAAAACGGTGAAGTAGGTCCAGTCACTCAACTTGAAGAATTAAAAACTAAAGGCTTACCACTTGCTTACGTAGGTGATGTTGTTGGTACGGGATCTTCACGTAAATCTGCTACTAACTCCGTGCTTTGGTTTATGGGTGCTGATATCCCATTTGTACCAAATAAGCGCGTAGGTGGTGTCTGTTTAGGCAACAAGATTGCGCCTATCTTTTTCAATACAATGGAAGACTCGGGTGCATTACCAATCGAATTAAATGTTGATGAATTCAACATGGGTGACCAAATCGACATTTACCCTTATGAAGGGGTTGTTAAACGTCACGGTACTGATGACGTGATCTCTACGTTCACACTTAAATCAGAGGTCATTCTTGATGAGGTTCGTGCTGGTGGTCGTATTCCACTGATCATTGGTCGTGGCCTTACAGACAAAGCACGTACATCACTAGGTTTAGGTGCAACTGACGTATTTAAAGTACCCACGGTCACTGAAGTGTCAGATAAAGGCTTTACGCTTGCGCAAAAAATGGTGGGTAAAGCATGTAATGTTGCCGGTATTCGCCCAGGCCAATACTGTGAACCAAAAATGACCACGGTTGGCTCGCAAGATACCACCGGTCCTATGACACGTGATGAGCTTAAAGACTTAGCCTGTTTAGGTTTCTCTGCAGATTTAACCATGCAGTCTTTCTGTCATACATCGGCTTACCCTAAACCAATTGACGTAAATACGCATCATACACTTCCTGATTTCATCATGAACCGTGGTGGTGTATCGCTTCGTCCTGGTGATGGTGTAATTCACTCATGGTTGAACCGTATGTTATTACCAGACACCGTAGGTACCGGTGGTGACTCACATACTCGTTTCCCATTAGGTATTTCATTCCCTGCGGGTTCAGGTGCGGTCGCATTTGCAGCAGCAACAGGTGTTATGCCACTTGATATGCCTGAATCGATTTTGGTTCGTTTTAAAGGTGAAATGCAGCCTGGTATCACGTTGCGTGACCTCGTTCATGCCATCCCTTACTACGGTATTAAAGAAGGCCTATTAACAGTTGAGAAGAAAGGTAAAATCAACGAGTTCTCTGGTCGTATACTAGAAATTGAAGGAGTTGAGCACTTAACTGTTGAGCAAGCATTTGAACTATCAGATGCATCAGCAGAGCGTTCAGCTGCAGGTTGTACCGTTAAGCTTTCTAAAGAGTCGATCAGCGAATACCTTGAGTCTAACATTGTTATGCTTAAGTGGATGATTTCTGAAGGCTACGGTGATGTACGTACAATCGAACGTCGTATTACAGCAATGCAAGAATGGCTAGCTAACCCAGAACTAATGGAAGCGGATAAAGATGCTGAGTACAAGCACGTACTTGAAATCGACTTAGCTGATATTAAAGAGCCAGTACTTTGTGCGCCAAATGACCCTGATGATGCGCGTTTACTATCTGACGTGACAGGCGAGAAAATTGATGAGGTATTCATCGGTTCTTGTATGACTAACATTGGTCACTTCCGTGCCGCAGGGAAATTACTTGATGGCTTTACTGGTCGTATTCCAACACAGCTTTGGGTTGCACCGCCAACTAAGATGGACAAAGACCAGCTTACGGACGAAGGTTACTACGGTATCTTTGGTCGTGTTGGAGCACGTATTGAAACGCCTGGGTGTTCACTGTGTATGGGTAACCAAGCACGTGTTGCAGATAAAGCAACGGTTGTGTCTACCTCAACACGTAATTTCCCTAACCGTTTAGGTACAGGCGCAAACGTGTTCTTAGCTTCAGCAGAGCTGGCGGCAGTAGCGGCAATTTTAGGTAAATTACCTACTCCGGCTGAGTACCAAGAATATGCAGCGAAAATCAATGCAACGGCAGCAGATACCTATCGTTACTTGAACTTCCACCGTATGCCTCAATACACTAAAAAAGCAGACAACGTAATTATTCAGCAAGCTGTATAATTAATAGAGTTTGAATGAAAAGCCCGCTTCGGCGGGTTTTTTGTCGTTTGAATTTAATTTGGATTATTCATGCTTTAATAATCTTATATTGAATTAAATTTAAGTATTATTTACTTTTTAGTTGAATAATAAAGCAAAAAATCCTCGCTATATGCATTAAAATCCCTGCCAATATTATCATTATTATAAGCAGGATTTTATGACCGCATTAAACAACCAGAATTTACTGCAACTTCGTTTTATTAACCAAGCCAACATTGATTTGGTTAAGCCTTCTTTTGATAACTTACCTGCAAACCCATATGCAGATGGTGCGTTTCGCAAACGCCGTTATTCAGTAGTTAAACTACAAAATGGTGAGCTCAATCTTCAAGCGACTAAAGCGTTTGTGCAAGACGATTCAATTAATACCTTTCAAGGTAATGTTGAACGTACTTACGAAAATTTAGAGCAAAGCTTGCTTGAGTCTGAGGGTATGAAAAGTATTGTTAGCGAATTTTGTGCGATTACCGGTATTGATGCAGAGCGTGATATTGAAATTCACCAATTTAGAATGCTTGCCATTGATAGCGATACGCCTGCGGCTCCTGAAGGTGTGCATCAAGATGGGTTTGACCATGTATGTGTATGTGGTGTTTCTCATGAAAATTTAGAAGGTGGTGAGCTATTGGTTTATGAAAACCAACAAGCTGAACCGTGTTTTAAAATGGAAATAAAAGACGGCATGTTTGCACTAATTAATGACCGTCAGGTATGGCATAACGCCACGCCAATGAACAAAATTGATGCTAACAAACCAGGTTACCTGGATTGTTTTGTACTAACTGCTTAAGAGAAATAAAATGAATTTAATGCAATTGCGCGCGCAATTTCCCGCTTTAATGCAAACGGTTGATGGCAAGTCACCGGTATTCTTAGATGGGCCAGGTGGCTCACAAGTGCCCCAGCCGGTACTCAGTGCCATGACCGCTTATTTAGGGCATTACAATTCAAACTTGGGCGGTGCGTTTTTCTCAAGTGACAAAACGGTTGAGCTGATGGCTAATGCGCGTCAAGCGGCGGCTGATTTATTAAATGCGCCGAGTGCACAAAATATTGTGTTTGGTCCCAACATGACCAGCCTAACATTTAGCTTTAGTCGCGCGATTTCACGCGACTGGCAAGCTGGCGATGAAATTATTGTGACCAATGCAGATCATTTTTCAAATGTATCGTCTTGGCAGCAAGCCGCTGAAGATAAAGGCGCAGTGGTTAACACTGCGCTAATTAACGAAGCCGATTGCAGTTTAGATATGGCGTATTTTGAAAGCTTATTAAACGCTAACACTAAATTAGTTGCGGTTACGTATGCATCAAATACCACAGGCTCTATTAACGATATTAAACGTATTATAGAGCTTGCTCACAATGTCGGTGCATTGGTATATGTTGATGCTGTGCATTATGCCCCTCATGAACTAATCGATGTGCAAGCGTTAGATTGTGACTTTTTAGCGTGTTCTGCATATAAGTTTTTTGGTCCGCACTTAGGCATGGTTTATGGCAAAACAGATCACTTAGAAGGGTTTACACCTTATAAAGTAGAACCAGCAAAAGATGTTGCTCCAGGCCGCTGGGAAACCGGCACACAAAGTTTTGAAGCACTAGCGGGCTTTATTGCAGCGGTTGATTACATTGCGGCAATTAGCGAACTTGATGACAGTCACTCACGCCGAGAAAAACTGCGTGTTGCGTTTGAAAAAACGAAACAACACGAGATGGCGCTTAGTGAATACTTTTTAACACGCCTGGTTAATTACCCGCGTATTAAATTGTTTGGTATTGATGACTTAGAACGCTTAAGTGAGCGTACCCCTACGTTTGCACTGACCTTTGAAGGGTTAGAGCCTCGCCAAGTGTCTGAATTTTTAGGCAAACAACATGTATGTGTATGGGATGGACATTTTTACGCCCAAGGTTTATGCAAACAACTTGGTGTGCTTGATAAGGGCGGCGTAGTACGCATTGGTTGCATGCACTACAACACTCTAGAAGAAATAGACACGCTATTTAATTTGTTTGATGAGCTACTAGGTTAATCCCTTATTTATTCAATACTTTTTAAAGCCATAAGTAAAAATTACTTATGGCTTTTTTATTGGCTGATTACCTAGCTTTGTGGCGTTCCATATATTTGCTCTGCTCGATTGAACAAAACCCATGAGGTTAAAATATACTTATCATTTGATACTGGCTTATTGCCTCTATGTGTATGCGTGAAATATCCTGGAGCAACCACCATGCTGCCTTTTTTAGGGGCTATTTTACGATTTTGATAATAAAACTCGGTTTCTCCGCCTTCTTCAACATCATTTAAATAAAACATAAATAACAATACCCGATGCAGGGCTTCATTATGTTGTAACTGCGGATACACCTCACTATGCCAATACGGGTAGCCCCCTTTATTGACCTCATATTTTTGTGCTTGAATATTACCGAGCCTAAAAATTTGCTGCACCAATAAAGGAAGTTGTGGTTTACCTACTTCGTCATAATTGGCATGAGTCAAATCTACCGGCTGACCTGTTTTTGGGTGATACACTTTTAAGCCAAATGCCCCAATCATCATAAAAATATGTTCTTCAATGTATTTAAAAACAAACTGTGCAGTGGTTTGTTGAATATGTTTTAATTGTTCTGCGTACTCAGGATGATTGTTTAAGTGCAGGTCGTGGCTATCTTTTTTATTAAGATCAACGCCACCCGATGTCATCCCTTGTTTAATATGCGGGCTTTGAGAAAAGGTAGTGATAAAGTTATCGCAAAAGTCACTGCTGAGTGCGTTGTCATACACGCGGATAAAGTCCGTCATGAGTTACCTGTTTAATTATTATGGATTATTATGTTTACTGAAAAAGTGATGCCGCGCTTTAGCGAAACGGATGCACTCGGACACATCAACAATACCGTACTCCCTGTTTGGTTTGAAGCCGCCCGAGTACCTATTTTTAAATTTTTTACCCCTGATCTTAATCCTCACAACTGGAAGTTAATTATTGCTAAGGTTGAAGTGTCGTTTGTCGGCGAGTTATTTTATGCCCATGAAGTGACAATTAACTCCAGCATAGAGCAGATTGGTAATAGCTCATTTGTGATCCGCCAAGAAGCCTGGCAGCAAGATAAGTGCTGTGCTATTGGTAAAACGGTCATGGTACGTTATGACTTCGCCAGCAAAACAAAGCAAATGCTTTCGGCTGATGAAAAAGCTGCATTAACACAGCACCTTGTTGCAACGAGTTAATCGCAGTTTAGCTATGACTTAGTTAAATATTGCCCTAAGGCAATGACTTGTTTTTCAGTAAAGCGTAGTCCGAGCTTAGTTCTGCGCCACAATATATCTGCGTTAGTTCTTAACCATTCATGGTTAACTAAGTGTGCCATAGCTGCGCGCTATACGTTTTAAGGTGTCGATTGGTAGCCTCTTTTTTGTGGGCTCAGTATTTAATATTGGATTTTTATGTTGTGACAGCTAATTGCTATTTGTAGGTATGCTAAAAAGGTTGGCCTTGAAATAGGCCAACCATAGTACTTCTCTTTACTGACCATGTATCGATGATTGCTGAAGTTAGATTGATAAATCACGAGCTACTCGACCGCATATCTTGATTAAGCGGAAAATCCACCGTCGATCATCAAGTCAGCGCCAGTGATATAACCCGCTTCTGAGCTAGCAACGAATGCAACTAAGCTAGCAATCTCCTCAACTTGACCATAACGACCAAGTGCACCTATTGCTTTTACAGGCTCCGAAGTATCGCCATTGTCTGGGTTTAAGTCAGTATCCACTGGACCAGGAAGAATGTTATTAACTGTAATGCCTCTAGAGCCTAGATCGCGAGAGAGACCTTTAACCAATCCGGTTAGTGCAGACTTACTCATTCCATATATAGAACCGCCAGCAAAAGGAATGCGCTGAGCGTTCGTACTACTGATATTGATTATTCTGCCGTTATTATTCATATGCTTCGCGGCTTCATGAATAGCCACAAACACACTTCTTACATTGGTATTAATGGTCTTGTCCCAATCATCCATTGTCAATTTTTCAATACTGTCCCAGATCAGCGTACCTGAGTTATTTACGACAATATCAATTTGACCAAGTTGTTCTATGGTTTCGCTGATTGCATTTCTGATATCTTCAGGCTTAGTGCTATCCGCCTTTATTGCGATGACTTTTTTGCTACCTTGTGAAGTTAAGTTCTCAGCAAGCGCTTTAGCTTTTTCGTGAGATGACACAAATGTAAAAGCAACAGACGCTCCCTCCAATGCCAACCTCTCAACAATGGCGGCACCAATACCGCGACTGCCACCTTGGATAAAAGCAACCTTCCCACTGAATCTATTGAAGTTATTCATTATGTTTACCTTAATTAAAATTAGTTGATGTGAATAATCTCGTTGATGTATGCAGAATAATCGATTCACATTGGTTTATTAAGTCTTTAAAATGATAAACACAAAGTCCTGTGGGGAATTAATGATGTTAAAAAGCCAATTTATAGAAGTTCGTCACTTTGTCACCGTTGCGCAGTTGGGGAGTTTTACCCTTGCGGCTCAAGCGCTTGGAATGACCGGTTCAGCTTTAAGTAAAAGCGTTGCTCGACTAGAAAAACAGCTAGGCACCAAACTCCTTCATCGAACAACTCGACGTATCGCGTTAACCAATGATGGGGATTCCTATTTAGCCGACTGCCTTAAAGCGATGACCATTTTAGAGGAAGCAGAGAAGCGCTTAAGCAATCAACAGTTATTGCCATCAGGGCGTGTGCGTATTGATTTACCCGCAGTTCTCGGTAGAAGAGCAATCCTACCCAAGTTGCTAGAATTAACGTCCAAGTTCGAGCAATTAGATCTATCTATTACCTTTAATGACCGTCCTACGGATTTAGTTAGTGATGGGATTGATCTTGCGATTCGAGTTGGTCACTTAGAAAACTCGGGCGATATTGTTGCACGTAAAATAGGGGAGCAAAAAAGGGTGATATGTGCCTCTCCCTCTTATTTAGCAACGCGAGCACCGATTACCAAAAAAGAAGATATTGCTCAACATGATTGCATCGTCGGTTGGCCTATAGGACAAAGGCATAGTTGGCTGCTGAAAAATGCTAAAGGGGCAACCGAATCTGTTGATATTTCAGCACGTCATGAGATAGCCGACTGTGAAGGTATTTTGCAATCGACTTTATCTGGTGCAGGTTTAGCTCAACTACCAGTATGGTTAGTGAAGCAATACCTTGATGATGGGCAATTATGCCCTGTATTAGAGAAATTCAATGGCGAAGGAGCACCCATCAGTATTGTTTGGCTAAAAACACCTTACATTCTGCCTAAAATAAGAGTCATCATAGATGAGATTATTACTTTAGCTAGCCGTCATCCAGATGTTTTTGAGGCTTCTTTGTAATTTTGATTAATCGAAGTACGACATTGCAGGTACTTTTAGTATTATTGTGTGCGCCCATAAGTATTCTTGTGTTTACTTGCTCACTCTTGTCGTCAGTGCTATTGAAAAGTCTAACTTGTTCAATGCAATACAATGTAGCCATTTTGCGTATAAATCGTTGCGCTCTTCACTGCTTATACTTGGTTCAAAGCGACGAACGCTTGGCAAGCTGCGCAGTTGATTCATACACCTCAGTTTGTAATCCTGCTAAGTAAGTCACCCCCAGTGAGGTGGTTTCGGTTAAAGTAAGGCGCTCACTCATCACAGCACCTTGTTGCAACGAGTTAATCGCAGTTTAGTTGTGGCAAGCAGGATGTTTAGTTAAATATTGCCCCAGGGCAATGACTTGTTTTTCAGTAAAGCGCAGTCCGAGCTTAGTTCTGCGCCACAATATATCTGCGCTGCTTTTTGCCCATTCATGGTTTACTAAGTAATCAACTTCTTTTGCATATAAGCCATGGCCAAAGTGATAACCTAAATCGCCGATTGCTTGGCTGTTCCCCAGTAACTGATAACTAAGTGTGCCATAGCTGCGAGCCATACGTTTTAAGGTGTCGATTGGCAGCCAAGGATAGCTGCTTTCTAACTGTGCGATAAGGTGTGCTTGGTTACTAAAGTCGCCACCTGGTAAAGGGGTGTCTTTCGTCCACGAGCCACTCATTTTTGGGTAAAAGGGCGCTAATTTATTAACGGCATTTTCTGCAAGCTTTCTATAGGTGGTAATTTTGCCACCAAACACGCTTAATAATGGGGCGTGATCAGCTTCATTATTTAATATCAATTTGTAATCGCGGGTGACCGCTTGGGCATCTGTTGATTTGTCATCTAACAGCGGGCGCACGCCACTAAACGTGTGCACAATATCCGCTTCGCTTATTGGCTTTTTAAAGTAATGATTAGTAATACTGATCAGGTATTCGATTTCTTGCTCACTAATTTTTACATCAGCAATATCGCCGGAATACTCTTCATCAGTGGTGCCAATTAGTGAGTAATCTTGCTCATAAGGAATCACAAATACAATACGGTTATCCTCGTTTTGTAAAATATAGGCAACCGGCTGGCTGTGGATCCGAGGCACCACAATGTGACTGCCTTTTACAAGACGAACAGTATGTGGTGTGGGCTGGGTAAATACATCTTCAAATAATGATGCTACCCAAGGGCCTGCAGCATTTACAACACTTTTAGCCTTAATGTTTAGGTGTTGTTTGCTGGCTTGCTGCTCTAAACTCACATCCCAATAGTCTGCGTTACGGATGGCTTTAATACAGCGCGTGCGTGTTGCAATGGTGGCACCAAAATTATGCGCTGCTTGTGCGTTTAAAATCACTAAACGTGCGTCATCAACCCAGCCGTCTGCGTATTCAAAGCCTTGGGTAATGCTGCTGTTAAGAACGCTATCGCTGTTAAACTCAATCGCCTTTGAAGCGGGTAAAGTATTACGCTTGGCTAGGTGGTCGTAAATAAATAACCCAACACGAATCATCCATGGCGAACGCAAATGTGCTTCGTGCGGCAGTCGAAAAGACAGTGGCCACATAATATGCGGTGCTTTTTTTAACAGTACTTCACGCTCACGCAAGGCCTCTCTTACCAATCTAAATTGATAGTTCTCTAAATAGCGAAGCCCGCCATGAATAAGTTTGCTGCTATTAGAAGAGGTAGCAGAGGCTAAATCGTTCTGCTCACATAAGAGTACTTTTAAGCCACGACCACTAGCATCGGCTGCAATGCCAGCGCCATTAATACCGCCGCCAATAATGAGTAAGTCATATTCGTTGTCGTGTATGCTCATAGATTTCCCAGTGTTTAGTCTCTCTCGTCGTCAGTGCTATTAGAAAGTCTAACTTGTGCAATGCAATGTAGCCACTTTGCGTATAAATCGTTGCGCTCTTCACTGCTCATGGTTGGTTCAAAGCGACGATCGCTTTTCCACATGTTGGCAAGCTGCGCAGTAGATTCATATACCCCAGTTTGCAGGCCTGCTAAGTAGGCAACCCCCAATGAAGTGGTTTCGGTCAAGGTTGGGCGTTCAACGCTTGCGCCTAAAATGTTAGCTAAAAATGCCATGGCCCAATTATTGTTTGCCATGCCGCCATCAACCCTTAAAATACTAGGGCGAAGTCCGTCACCCTCCATGGCTTTTTGTAAATCTTTGGTTTGATAACCCACCGACTGTAAGGCAGCTGCCACAATAGTACTAATGCCTGAATCTCGGGTTAGGCCTAAAATAGCGCCTCTTGCATTTGCATCCCAATAGGGCGCTCCTAAGCCAGTAAACGAGGGCACTAAAAACACCCCATGATCTAAGGGAACACCTTTGACAAGGGCTTCACTTTCACCTGCGTTTTCTAATAACTTTAGGCCTTCTACTATCCACTGCATGGTGGCACCGGCCATAAAAATGCTGCCTTCAATCGCATAGGTGGGTTTGCCGTTGAGCCGATATGCAAGAGTGGTTAATAAACGATTATTTGATTTTAGTGCTTTATCACCAGTGTTAAGCATTAAAAAGCAGCCCGTGCCGTAGGTGCTTTTTGCCATACCTTCTTCAAAACATGCTTGACCAATTAAAGCCGCTTGCTGATCACCTGCAATACCACAAATAGGAATTTCACTACCGAACAACTCGCCGCTTGTTATCCCAAAATCAGCCGCTGAGTCCATTACCTCAGGCAACATAGCCAGTGGGATATCAAATAAAGCCAGTAATTCTTCATCCCAGCATTGCTGATGAATATTAAACAGTAAAGTTCGTGAGGCATTAGTGGCATCGGTTTTGTGCACTTTACCGTCGGTTAATTGCCACAATAAGTAGGTATCTACCGTGCCAAATGCTAGTTCACCTGCATGTGCTTGCTCTTTAGCGCCAGTGACGTTATCTAAAATCCAACGAACTTTGGTTGCAGAAAAATAAGGGTCGAGTACTAAACCGGTTTTATCATTCACCATTTTTGTATGCCCAGCATGACGTAAACTATCGCAATATTCACTAGTGCGTCGGTCTTGCCATACAATCGCGTTATAAATAGGTTGCCCAGTTTTTTTATTCCACACTAAAGTGGTTTCTCGCTGATTAGCAATGCCGATGGCAATTATGTCGGCGGCAGTTACTTGTTGTTGCGCTAAGAGGTTTTTGACGCTGGTTAATACAGTTTGCCAAATATCTACAGGGTCGTGTTCAACCCAACCATTTTTTACAAAATGCTGAGGGAAGGTTTGTTGAGCACTCCCTATCACCTGTGCATCTTTGCTATATAAAATAGCCCGAGAGCTTGTCGTTCCTTGATCAATCGAGAGTAAGTATTTAGCCATAAAAAATAATGTTGTTTAATTTAGATAAAGATAGCTTGTCTTTAAGCTAAACGAATAGCAATGCTTTTGCACCATAATGGTTAAAATTATAGATTAGCAGAGGAGAGGGAAATGATAATTAAATTTTGGCGCCTATTATTTAATAGACGCCAAGCAATAGTGATTAATTAGTACTCGTTAATTGTTGATGTAACCAATCTTTTAATACCATTCTGTCGTGCTTTAGCTGCTGCATAGCTTCGTCATCGATAGGTGAGTCTTGTAGTTCAAGTACCCGAATTTCTTTATCGATTTCATTATATTGTTTTGCTTTAGTAGCAAAGTTTTCATCATTTGCATTGAGTTTTGCAATTGTTTGCGTGTAATCAGGAAAGTCTTTAGTTAATGAATGGTCTTCGCCTAACATAGGTTACTCCTTGTTTATACGTATTTAATGCGCTGTTGGATAATGCAGGTCACTTTACTGATAGACAGTTTGTAACTACTGAATTACTCATATAATAGAGCTTGGGCTGATTTAAAATAAATCAACCATTGCTGATTGTAAGCGAGCTATTTGTATTAGCTGAGCTGCAAAACACTGACACCTGCAAAGCCTTCAGTTAGAATATGCATGCAATAACCATCCGCCTAATTACTTTGAGTACTTTAATACATGCTTTTAATGATCGATAACTACGACTCGTTTACCTACAATTTGGTACAGTATTTTCAACGATTAGATCAAGAAGTGGTGGTAAAACGTAACGACCAAATAACGCTGAGCGAAATTAAACAGTTAAACCCCGATCATATTGTGATTTCTCCAGGCCCTAAAAGCCCAAGTGAAGCGGGAGTATCGTTATCTGTTGTAGAGCAATTTAAAGGAACTTATCCTATATTAGGTATTTGTTTGGGGCACCAAACTATTGCTCAGGTGCTAGGTGGTAAGGTGGTGCGCGCTAAACAGGTTATGCATGGAAAAACATCGCCAATTTATCACCAGCATCAAGGTATGTTTAAAGGTTTACCCAACCCGCTGACAGTGTGCCGCTACCATTCTTTAATTGTTGAAGCACACTCATTGCCTAAAGAACTAGAAGTAACAGCATGGACACAAAGCAACACTGGGCTGCGTGATGAAATTATGGGATTGTTGCATAATGAGCTTGCACTTGAAGGCGTGCAGTTTCACCCTGAAGCAATTTTGACCGAGCAAGGCTTAGCCTTACTTGATAACTTTTTAACGCGCTTCTAGGCTTATACCTGTAAGCTATTTTCCTTTTTTGCCTTAAGATAGAGTTTATGACCGATACATTGCAGCAACAGCGAATTGTTAACGTGCTACACCAACGAGCGCATGACTTGCTACTGGGTCATAGTTTTGCTAATCAGCAAATAGGCTTTATTCATACCTTAGACCTCAATGACGGTAAACCCGTTAAAAAGCGTACCTTATTAGAAGTTGAAGTGGCCGCTCAGCAAAAGCGTCAACAAAAAAGTACTTCACATCAAAAGTTACAGGCAAAAACCAGTCAAAAATTACATACGGTTATTGAAACCGTTATGGCCAAACGTCTTGAAGACATAGATTTAGTCATCAAAGACACTGTTGGTATAGATGATAATGTGCCCGCGATACTTGATATTCTTGCAACACGCGCGGCATCGGTCGGTCGTTTAGAGCCGCTAATTAACGATTTAAACTGGCTTGGACGAGAGCTGGTTACCTTAGTTAATTTACCTTTTTATCGTAAGCAACGCAGTAAAGGCACCTCAGTCAAAGTAGATACCCCAGCATTGGCATTACGTTATTTAGGCTTAGACAACCTGCAACTGGTAGTGCCTACTTTTGCAGTGCGCCATTGGATGCCAAACAGTACCGCACCATTTCCGCTATTAAAGCGCAGGTTAAAAGACAATACTATGTCATGTGCTATTGCGGCACAAACTCTAGCGCAGCTTAATGGGTTAAATCCCATGCATGCATTTACCTTAGGCATGTTATTAAATGTGGGGCAAATTGCCTTAGTGCGCTTATACTTAAAAGTGTTTGAGCAAGTATGGCAACGCAAAATACAGCGTGCTCGTGAAGAAGGTGACAAAAACCTACACACTGCGTTGTTGGAGTTAAAACCTGACCCGCTATTTTTAACGATATTGCTGAATGAAAAATCACTGCTTGTTAGCGCCAAGGTGATTGAAACCATGTCATTTAAATACTTACCCTTTAACACTGTTATGCAGCAGTTAGTGAATGGGACAGAAAAAGGTGATAGCTTATTGCCATTATCGCAAGTAATTTTAAAAGCTCGCTGCTACTCTCAGTACTTAAATTTAAAAGAGCACCAGCTTATTGAAGACGATGAATTACAAAGCTGGTTTAGCTATTATAAGTTTACAAAAAAAGAGTTAGAGACCTTACAAATAGCTAATTTTACTAATTTGGCACTTCAAATCGATTAAATCTGTTAATTTTTTTGCGACTATTCATTCACTTTAATTCTACTTATTCATGTGCAGTTGGTTTATAAGCGCTATGCTTTTTTCGTTGTAGAGGCGCTGACTAAGGTAAATGCACATCATTATTAGCTCTCAAATAGTTATTCACTATCTATGAAATAATATCTTAAGCCCTTTATTTTAAAGGGGTACATGAAAGTTTTTGAAGAGACATAACCCTAAATTTCTGAAATAATGAGCGCCTGAAAATTGAACCACAACGTAGTTTCAGGCAAATACATAGCTATTATTTTTTGCCGACACATTTGGTTATTAACAATAATCACACCCCTATTCTACTGCTTTGTGATGCACACAATTAAGAGGAAATAAAATGACAGTCAATCGCGAATTATTTGATCACGTAATGGTTCCTAACTACGCACCTTCAAGCGTAATTCCAGTTCGAGGCGAAGGTTCTCGTGTATGGGATCAACAAGGACGAGAGTTTATCGACTTTGCTGGTGGTATTGCCGTTAACTGTCTTGGCCAC
Source organism: Pseudoalteromonas sp. S1612 (assembly GCF_005887175.1). Classification (GTDB taxonomy): domain Bacteria; phylum Pseudomonadota; class Gammaproteobacteria; order Enterobacterales; family Alteromonadaceae; genus Pseudoalteromonas; species Pseudoalteromonas undina. The sequence goes on from NZ_PNDH01000030.1 coordinate 44,094, forward strand.
TGCCATCCTGCATTAGTGGGTGCATTAAAAGAGCAGGGCGAAAAAATTTGGCATTTATCAAATGTAATGACCAATGAGCCAGCGCTTCGCTTAGCTAAAAAAATGGTTGATGCGACTTTTGCAGAAAAAGTTTACTTTGCAAACTCAGGCGCAGAAGCAAACGAAGCGGCACTTAAATTAGCGCGTCGTTTTGCGCTTGATAAATTTGGTGCAGAAAAGTCACAAATTATCGCCTTTAATAAAGGTTTCCATGGTCGTACCTTCTTCACGGTTACTGTAGGCGGTCAAGCGGCTTACTCTGACGGTTTTGGTCCTAAGCCAGGCGACATTGTTCATTGTGACTACAATGACCTTGCCGCATTTGAAGCGTTGATTAGCGATAACACCTGTGCGGTAATGATGGAGCCAATTCAAGGTGAAGGCGGTATTATCTCGCCAACTGACGAATTTGCTCAAGGCGTTCGTGATTTATGTACTAAGCACAATGCATTGCTAATTTTTGATGAAGTGCAATCAGGTGTTGGTCGTACGGGTGAGCTATACGCATACCAAGGCTTAAACGTAGTACCTGACATTTTAACTTCAGCAAAAGCACTTGGTGGCGGTTTTCCAATTGGCGCTATGCTAACAACCACTGAGATTGCACAGCATCTTAAAGTAGGTACTCATGGTTCTACTTACGGCGGTAACCCACTAGCCTGTGCAGTTGCAGAAGCCGCATTTGATACAGTGAACAATCCAGAAGTATTAGCGGGCGTTAAAGCAAAAGCGGCGTTATTTACCGAGCTACTTAATGCGATTAACGAAAAGTACCATGTATTTAGTGAAATTCGTGGCCAAGGTTTATTAATCGGTGCCGTAGTTAATGAGCAGTACAAAGGGCGCGCTAAAGAGTTTTTAGTTGCAGGTACTGAGCATGGCTTAATGTCACTTGTAGCGGGTGCTGATGTGGTTCGTTTCACTCCATCTTTAGTAATACCAGAAGCTGATATTCGCGAAGGTATGGCACGCTTTGAAAAAGCAGTAGCCCACGTTGTAAATGCGTAATCGCTAATTCAACTTCTCTAAGGGCAAACATTGTTTGCCCTGCAGTTCCTATTTACCGTTATATATAAGGGAGTAAGCGGATTCATGATGATCCTTCGCCCAATCCAAAAAAGTGATTATGCAGCTTTAGTAACCATTGCCGACGAGTCGGGACATGGCTTTACTTCTTTACCTAATAATGAAGAGTTATTACAAAAGAAGATTGCACATTCAGTTAACTCATTTACAAAAACCACGTCACAACCTGGTGATGAAGGGTACTTATTTGTTCTTGAAGATACTGAAACTGGTGAAGTAGTTGGTACTTCAGGTATTGAAGCGGCAGTTGGCTTAGATGACGCATTTTATCACTATCATTTGAGTAAAGTGATTCACTCTTCGCGCACGCTAGATGTATATAAAGCGGTAGATATTCTCACCCTTTGTAATGACTACACTGGGGCTACAGAGCTGTGTACGCTGTTTTTAAAAGACGGTTATCGTAAAAATTGTAACGGTAAGCTGCTTTCAAAAGCACGCTTTATGTTTATAAAACAGCACCAGCAACGCTTTGCACAAACCGTTATCGCAGAAATGCGTGGCGTATCTGACGAAAACGGCAGTAGCCCGTTTTGGCAGTGGCTTGAAGAGCACTTTTTCTCAATGGATTTTCCAACCGCAGATTATCTGACGGGAATTGGCCAAAAAGTGTTTATTGCTGAGTTAATGCCTAAATACCCAATTTACGTCAACTTATTGAGTAAAGAAGCGCAAGCGGTTATTGGTCAAGTACACGATAATACGCGCCCAGCTATTCAGTTATTAAAAAGTGAAGGCTTTACTTTTAATGGTTACGTCGACATTTTTGATGCAGGCCCAACCGTTGAAGCAAAAGTAGATAACATTGCTACTGTACGTAATGCACAAAACTTTAGTGTTGAAATTGGCGAAATGACAGGTGATACCATGGTATTGCTCGCCAATGATAAGCTTGAAGACTTTAGAGCAACCGTTGTTCCTATGGCATTTGATTCACGTTCAAACAGCCTTGTGCTTACGCAAGAACTTGCTGATGCATTACATTTAAAATCGGGCGACTTTGTTACTGCTACCCCAGTTTAATTTAGGAGAAAGTATATGACTCATCCTGCACAATTTATTAATGGTCAATGGTCGCAAGGCCAAGGCACAGAATTTAACTCAGTTAATCCTGCAAATAACGACGTTATTTGGCAGGCATCAGCTGCAAGCGCAGAGCAAGTAGATAGCGCTGTAGCATCAGCACGTGAAGCATTTTACAGCTGGGCTGATAAAAGCTTTAGCGAGCGTTTAGAGATTGTAAAAACCTTTGCTGCAACATTAAAAGAGCACAGCGAAGAGCTAGCGGTTGCTATTGCACAAGAAACAGGTAAACCACTTTGGGAAACACGTACTGAAGCGGGCGCCATGGTAGGTAAAATTGCCATTGCTGAAAAAGCATTTTTAGACCGTACTGGTGATGTTGAAAACGCTATGCCGCAAGGCCGTGCGATGATCCGTCATAAGCCACATGGTGTTGTTGCTGTATTTGGCCCTTACAACTTCCCTGGGCATTTACCAAATGGCCACATTGTACCTGCACTTTTAGCCGGTAATACTGTGGTATTTAAGCCATCTGAACTTACACCTATGGTGGCTGAGCTAACCCTTAAACTATGGGAAAAAGCCGGTTTACCTGCTGGGGTAATTAACCTAGTTCAAGGTGAAGTAGAAACAGGTAAAGCATTGGCGTCACACAAAGGCATTGATGGTTTATTCTTTACTGGGTCTTCACGTACGGGTCATATTTTACATGAACAGTTCGCAGGCCAACCAGGTAAAATTTTAGCGCTTGAAATGGGTGGTAATAATCCGCTAATCGTTAAAGATGCAGAAGATACTCTTGCTGTAGTGCACGATATTGTGCAATCTGCGTTTATCTCAAGCGGCCAACGTTGTACCTGTGCGCGTAAATTGTTTTTACCAACAGGCGCTAAAGGCGATGAAATTTTAGCGCGCTTAATTACAGCGACTAAAGCAATTAAAGTTGGTAACTACGACGACGCTGACCAACCATTTATGGGTTCAATGATCTCATCGGCCGCTGCCGCTGGTATGGTTAAAGCACAAGACGAGTTAAAAGCCATGGGTGGTGACGTGTTAGTTGAGCTTGAGCACACAGCAAATACAGGTTTTGTTACACCGGGTATTATTGAGTGTACAAATATTAATGACTTCCCAGATGAAGAGCATTTTGGTCCACTTTTAAAAGTATTCCGCTTTGACGATTTTGACCAAGCGATTGATAAAGCAAACGACACTAGCTTTGGTTTATCAGCAGGTTTACTAAGTGATAACCAAGCTGATTACGATCATTTCTTACGTCGTATTCGTGCGGGTATTGTTAACTGGAACCGCCCAATTACAGGCGCCTCAAGTGCTGCACCGTTTGGTGGTATTGGTGCCTCAGGCAATCACAGAGCAAGCGCTTATTACGCTGCCGATTACTGTGCATACCCTGTTGCTTCTGTGGAACTTGAAAAAGTAACCATGCCGGCAACATTAAGCCCAGGCTTAAAAATAGATTAAGTTAATAATACTTAATTAGTATAAAAGCAGCTTCGGCTGCTTTTTTTGTATTGCAATCCCACAAAGCTAGCAATTATTAGTGCTTTCTGCTTAAATTAAGCAATCAGTATTTTTGAGGTAAATAAACGATGGTTTTAAACAGGCAAGGGTACGATGACTTAATAATGTACCTAACTCAGAACTTAGCGTTGTTTGAAAAACCAGGCGAAATAAAGCCAGGTGCGCCAACCGTTATTGAGTTAATTGAAGATGTAATTGCCGAAAATGTCATACGCATTTGTCAACAACACCCAGACCTTTCTACAGAGCAGCGCAGTCAAATTGTGCGCGAGGTTGATGGCATTGTTTACGATTTACAAGAAGTGCTGAGTAGTGTGACCTCTCACACTGTTACAGTAGAACAGCATGCTTTTATTGATGAATTTGCTGGGCTAGTTAAAAACTTATTTGATAACGCTATTAATTAATTGTTCCCCCTTTAAAAACCACGCTTTATTCGCTATTTAATTTTAAATGCGCGTGAGAGCCTGCGTGTAATGAATACAAAATTAAACTAATGAGATAAAACAATGCAAGCAAATGTAAAATGGGTTGAAGGTAATACCTATATAGGCCGCTCTAATAGTAATCATAATGTGGTATTTGATGCGGGTAGCGACGGAGCAGCACCAAGCCCAATGGAAATGGTGCTTATGTCTGTCGGTGGCTGTTCATCGGTTGATGTGGTAAGTATTTTAAAAAAAACCAAGCAAGACTTCTCATCCGTTGATGTGCAATTAACTGCTGAACGAGCAGAAACAGCCCCGCGCGTGTTCACTAAAATTAATTTACACTTTGTTGTAACTGGTAAGAATGTGTCTGAAAAACACCTAGAGCGAGCGGTTTCGCTTTCTGCCGAAAAGTATTGCTCAGTTGCATTAATGCTTGATAAAACAGTAGAAATTACCCACAGCCATGAAGTTGTTGAAGAACAGGAAAAATAACGCTTTTTCCGTGAGTGAAATTCGTATAAAATCCGCGAACTTTTCATTCTGCAGGTGCAGATTTCACTAATTTATAGGTTGGTTTATATGAACAAACCCTTCGATAAACTTAAACTTCATGGCTTTAATAATTTAACTAAAAGCCTAAGCTTTAGTATTTACGATATTTGCTATGCAAAAACAGAGCAACAACGTAAAGAATATATAGAATATATCGATGAGCAGTATAGTGCAGATAGACTAACCGACATTTTAGGCGATGTGGTCGATATTATTGGTGCCAATATTTTAAATGTTGCACGTCAAGATTATGAGCCACAAGGTGCCAGTGTAACTATTTTAGTTTCAGAAGAGCCTGTAGAAGAGCAGCAAAACTACGATGCTGACGAAGCACCAGGGCCATTACCTGACTCAGTGGTTGCACACCTTGATAAAAGCCATATTTGTGTTCACACATACCCTGAAGCACACCCAGATGATGGTATTTGTACTTTCCGTGCGGATATTGAAGTATCAACCTGTGGCATTATCTCACCGCTTAAAGCGTTAAACTTCTTAATTCATAGCCTTGAGTCTGATGTGGTAACGATTGATTATCGTGTACGTGGTTTTACCCGTGATGTAAACGGCGTTAAGCATTACATTGACCATGCAATTAATTCGATTCAAAACTTCATGACAGAAGATACCAAAGAAGCGTACCAAATGATGGACGTGAACGTGTATCAAGAAAACTTGTTCCATACCAAAATGATGTTAAAAGAAACCGATTTAAACACCTATTTATTTGGTCTATCTACAGATGATTTGTCAGATGACGAAGAAGAAGAGATTCGCTCAAAGCTAACACGTGAAATGCAAGAAATATTCTATGGCCGTAACCTGCCAGATACAGAATAATAGCAATTAGATTAAATAAAAATGGCGCTCATTGAGCGCCATTTTTGTATGTGTTGTTTAATGCTACTTAACAAGTAATAACTGGGTTTGTCGGCCATTGAGGTACCACACACCGGTTTTATCAAACATAGCATCTTCTTCAAGCATTATTCTTATTTCTTTATTCCACGGTTTTATAAACACCGCATTGTTAAGTTCAATCGAGTACGCCGTGTTTAAATGCAACGGGTAATCGCCATCCCCCGGCACACCTTGCTGAGCATCCCACATACCTAGTGTTGTACCAGCTGCATGACCATGATAGCCGAGCGGGTGAGTATAAATGGTGGGCTTTAACCCCTGTGCAATGGCTTTTTCGCGGGCGGCTTTTAATACCTGATTACCTGTTTTCCCAGCTGTAAATTCAGCCGTAAAAATGTCTTGTAGCTTATTGCCCTTTTTTAACGCATCAACAAGGTAATCGGGGGCTTTTGTTTCGTCTGGTTTTAAAACATACGCGTGTTGTTGAGTGTCTGTATTTAAACGCAAATAATTAATACCAAAATCGATATGTAATAAGTCGCCTGCTTGAATAACATTATCGGCATAGCCGTTGGTAAAGCTGTCTTCGTGGTCGAACGATTTACTGTCGGCGCGTTGTATTGCAATACTAGGGTGAAACCACGTTTGCAGCTTAAGCTCCCTTACGCGCTCTCTAAACCACCATACTAAGTCGTCGCTGGTTGTTTTGCCCACCGTAATTACTTTATTTGAAAAGCCCTCAGCAATAATAGAGTGAGCAATAGCAACAATGTGTTTGTACATGTCCACTTCTTCTGGAATGCGTTGCTCTAACCATGCAACAGCCAGCGGCTCGGCTGAGGTTATTTTATTTTTATATGTCGCAGGTAAGTTGGTCATTAAAGTGGTGTAATCGCCAAGCACTAGCCCATCGGCATGTGCCCAATCTGTAGATGTGTTGAGAGCAATATTTCGCGGTTGGTATTGCTCAATAAGCGTATTGAGCGCTTGCCACTGATTAGGCTGTGCTTGCTTATCCCAGGCCTTTTTAAAAACACTCCCTATTTTGTAAGGCGCAATTGCAAAGGCGTCAACACCGCCTTGTTTGTTAACTGCAAATAATAAAATAGTGGTGCGCCTTGCCGAGAGCCATGTAGCAGGCAGCATGGTTTTTAATATCGGGTCTTCATTATATTCGCGGCTTATCATTAGCCACATATCTATACTGTGTTGCTGCATTAATGTGGGTAATAAAGTCTTAATACGTTTTTCGGTAATGCTATCGATAAACGCAGCCCTTTCTTTCATTGATAGAATAGTAGGGGGCTCAGCGGCTTTAATTAGTGGGCTTAGTAGTATGAGTATAAAAGTGAGTAAAAAAACGTATTTATTATTTTGCATGGCAGGCTTATTTTTTAGACGAATATATAAGCTAACATTGCACAAACAATAAGATAAACAAATCATTTGCGATAAACCGTAGACACAAAAAAGCCCAGCAAAATACTGAGCTTTTGTAATAAATACTTACTTAGCTAAGCATGCTGTACAGTAACGCACACACTGCTAATGAACCGACAGCCAGTACAAATAAGGTACTTAAACGATTACGGTACTTTTGTAAGCTAGGCACTTTGTAAACTGCAATCATTGGCATAATGAATAAAATCATCGCAATGATTGGGCCTGATAACTGATCCATCATATCTAGTATGCTTGGGTTTTTAACCGCGCAGAACCAAATAGCGAAAAACATCAGTACCGCACCCACTTTGTCAGCCACTTTAGGCCTCATGCTTGAGTGTTTAGTCACTAACCCAGTAAAGCTTTCGCGTGCCCCTAAAAAGTGACCTAAAAACGACGACATAATCGCAATAAAGGCAACCAAAGGTCCCAGCGTTGCAATGAATGAGTTTTCTGTAATATTAGCCAAGTAAGATAAAACAGAGACGTTTGCCGCTTTTGCTTCAGCCATTTGGTCACCGGTAAGCGATAACACGCATGAGAACACAAATAACAAAACAAAGGTAATCAATAATAAGCTAGTGCGCTTTAAAATCGCCTCTGACTTAGAGGTTGCTAGGTCACCATAGTGGCTGCGTTGTTTATTAACAAAGCTTGAAATAGCCGCTGCATGGCTAAATGAAAACACAATAATAGGAATCGATAACCAAAGTGTTTTACTAAAGCTACCTAGCCCAGGCATAGTTGTATCGGGCATTTGCCAGCTTGGGATTAAATACAGAGATAAAAAGAATAAAATACCTACTAGCGGGTACACTAAAATAGCAAAGGCGCGTAGCATTAAGCGTTCACCGCCCATCATTAAGCCAATCATAACAGCAACAAGTACACCTGAAAGCACAACGCGTGACGGCGACTCCATTCCTAATTGATTGACCATAAAGCTGTCTACCGTATTGGTTAAACCCACACCGTAAATAAGCAAAATAGGAAAAATTGATAAAAAGTATAATAAGGAGATCAGTCGACCCGCGTTTACGCCAAAGTGTTCTTCTACTACATCGGTAAAATCAGCCTCTTTATTTTTTGATGATAATACAAAACGCGCCAAACCACGGTGCGCTAAAAAGGTCATTGGAAAGGCTAAACACGCCATAATAATCAGCGGCCAAAAACCACCAATACCAATATTAATCGGTAAAAATAAAATACCAGCACCTACTGCGGTGCCAAAAAGACTAAGTGTCCACTGCGTATCATGCAGGTTCCATTTTGATTTAGACGTGTGTGCGTCTTGTGCTGGTGCATTTGAAAGCGTTGCACCTTGAGATGTTGTCATGTGTGTATATCCATTATTTATCATAATAATTGCGCCGAAGAATATAGTTTTTAACCACACATTTCATGTGTTTTTATGTCTTGGATATAAATTTGTTGTAGCGTATTAGTTACTGACTGTCACGAATATGAAACAGTGTTTAAAAGCTGCGCAATTAGTGCAGGAATATGCCACGAAATGCGTGAATAATGTTCACTTTTTTGAGTTAAGAGTGTGGGGAATATATTTATATGTATTTGTTAAAGTGCTAAGTGCTTGTTGGGTTTCGTTCCACTCAACCCAACCTACGGTGTTTAAATTGCCATTGAGCTGCTCGCGACTCTAAGCCCGTAGCTCGCAACTCTTAGCTTTTATTCTTCTATCACACTCACCACAAAATATGGATTCAAGTACTCATCTTTGGTGTTATAAATAAGCGGGCTGCCGTCGAGTTTAGTGACTTTTGCACCGGCGATTTCAGCAATCGCATGGCCTGCTCCGGTATCCCATTCACAGGTTGGGCCCAAGCGGGGGTAAATATCAGCACTGCCTTCGGCGACTAAACACAGTTTCAGTGAACTGCCTTTTGACACCATTTCAACCTCATCAAAGCGTTTTACAAATTCAGCTAAATCAGGGGAGGGGTGCGAGCGACTGCCGACTACACGAATAAGCCCTTTGTTAGGCTTAGTGGTGACTTTAAGCTCGATGCGCTCATCGCCTTTGTCTTTAAAAGCACCAATGGCTTCGGCGGCTATGTACGATACACCTAGCGCAGGGGCATCAACCACAGCTAAAACTGGTTTGCCATTTTCGATTAGGGCAATATTAACGGTAAATTCACCGTTCTTTTTAATAAATTCTTTGGTGCCATCAATTGGGTCAACCAGCCAATAGCTGTTCCATGTTTGGCGTACGTCCCAACCAATGTCGGCACTTTCTTCACTCAATACAGGAATATCGGGAGTGAGCTTTTTGAGCCCTGCACTAATGATTTTATGAGCTGCTAAGTCGGCGTCGGTTACGGGGCTTTCATCAGCTTTGTATTCAACGTTGAAGTCTTTGTTGTAAATACCCATAATCGCGCTTCCCGCTTCGCGAGCGAGAATAAGGGTTTCTTCTAGCAGTTCAGTTTGGTTCATTAGATGGGCCTATAGTATATGCTGATGTTTTAGATACGTTATCAGTTGAGCTACCGATTGGTCTAGGGTGTTTTTACTGGTATCTAAAATTATTTCAGGATTAACCGGCGGCTGGTAAGTTGAATCAATCCCGGTAAAGTGTTTAATTTCACCAGCGCGCGCCTTTTTATATAAGCCTTTTGGGTCGCGACTTTCACACACCTCAAGAGGGGTGTCGATGAATACCTCGATAAATTCACCCTCATCAACTAACTCCCGAACCATGTCGCGTTCAGCTTTAAAAGGAGATATAAACGCAGTAAGGACTAACAAACCAGCGTCAACCATTAGCTTGGCGGTTTCGCCTACGCGGCGGATATTTTCAACGCGGTCTGCATCACTAAAACCTAAATCTTTACATAAACCATGGCGTACATTGTCGCCATCAAGTAAATAGGTGTGTGCGCCTTGCTGATTGAGTGCTGCTTCTAGTGCATTCGCAACGGTGCTTTTACCTGAGCCAGAAAAACCAGTAAACCATAAAATAGCGCTCTTATGCTTTTTTTGTTCACTGCGCTGCATTTTAGTAGTGGCGTAATTATGCCAAACAATATTGTTATCCATTTGCTGTGTCTCTTTATGCTATAAGCGCGGGCATTAAAACGGAAATACCAGCGGGATCAAAGTCAGTACGGTAATTGAATAAATAATAGAAAGCGGTAGCCCCATCATTACATAGTCTTTAAGTCGGTAGTTACCCGCGCTATAAACCATTAGATTAGTTTGATAACCAAAAGGTGAAATAAAGCTGGCTGAAGCGCCAAATGCAACTGCCATAATAAACGGCAAAGGTTCTACGTTAAAGCCAATGGCTAGTGAGTAGGCAACCGGAAACGATAGCGCTGCAGCAGCATTATTAGTGATTAATTCGGTAAATAATACGGTCATTAAAAAGATAGCGATAAACGCGCCATAAGGGCCAAAGTCGCCCAGCACTACAAACATGGCGTCTGATATTTGCCCGGCAAGGCCGGTGCCTATCATCAGCTTAGCTAAACCTATAGCACTGCCCACGACAGCAAGTAACTCAATAGGAAAGCGGCGCTTTATTTCGCTTAGTTTGATAGTACCACACAGCATTAGGCCAATAAGTAACACTAACAAGCCTTTAACCAGCGGTACTGCACCTAAAATACTTAATCCCAGTACACCCGCAAAGCTTAACAATACAATATTTGATTGCTTTGCACTGAGGTGGGTTTGTAAATCAAGCCCTGAAATATACACAAACTCGCGTTTTAAGTTAGTTAAGTCATAAAAGCTTTTACCAGGGGCGAGAATGAGTGAATCACCCGCTTGTAATCGCACTTGCCCAAGCCCGCCTTGTAAACGGTCATGCCCACGGCGAATAGCAATAACGGCCGCATGAAATTGCTCTCTAAAGCGGGCTTCTTTTACCGTTTTGCCAATTAATTTAGACGACTGACTAACGACAACTTCAACGAGGTGTTCAATGTCTTTTTCGTGTTTGTCGTGCACCACTTTTAAGCCATCAAAGCGAGTAAGCAAAGGCACTGACTTTATGTCGCCCACAAACAGCAGTATGTCGTCTTGTTGAATAATATGTTGGGGGGTCACGGCGCAAATACGGTTGCCATCACGAATAATTTCAGCCAAAAATAAGTCTTTTAAATCGCGTAAACCATTTTCTTCTACAGTACGATTTATTAGTTTAGAACCAGTTTGCACTTTCCCTTCTAGATAAAAAGGCACCACCTCTTGGCTATTTTTACCATTGTCGGGCAGGTATTTTAGCATCACCAAAATAGTAATTAAGCCCACACTAAGTGCGCCCAAACCCACCAAGGTAAAATCAAAAAAGCCCAGTGGCGCCATGCCCGCATCTACTGCAAAGCCATTTACGATTAAGTTAGTAGAGGTGCCAATAAGCGTAATAGTACCCCCTAAAATCGCGGTGTACGACAGGGGTAACAATAGCTTTGAGGGAGAGTGATTTGGGTTATCCTTTATGGCGGTAATTAAAGAGGCAACCACCGCGGTATTATTAGTAAACGACGATAAAAAGGCGGTAGAAAGCCCTAATTTAGTTACTGACTTAACTAAACTACCACTGGATAACGATTTAGCTAAGCGTTGAATAAGTGTGGTTTTTTCTATCGCTATCGACACTAAAATTAATAACACTAAAGTAATTAATGATGAGTTAGTGTAATTAACCAGCATGCTTTCTAAGTCAATTAACCCGGTTAGGTAGCTGGTGCCTATGGCACTTACAAATAACCATGCAGGATTAATACGGGTGCCAAAAAGGCACCCGACTAAAAGCAACATAATGCCTGTTAAAATGAGCTGTTCTACCATGCTTTAAATGTTCCTAACAGGCGTTCATTAACGTTATAGCTTTGAAATATCAAGCGCTTGCCAATGCGGGAAGTGCTTGCGTACGAGGGCGTTAAATTCAACTTCAAAGTCGCTGTATTGTCCTGCGTTTTCTTCACTTTGCAGTACCTGTTCTATCATTCCTGCTGCAACCGTTAAGTTTGATAAGCGATCAATAAGAATAAACGAACCGGTTTCATGATTATGATGGTACTGGTCGGCTAAAATAGTCTCGGTCAGCTCCAGTGTCACAATTGCAATTTCGTTTAACTGCAATGAATCTGCACTGCCATGCTCTAGCGTGTTTACATCAATAGTGTGATCAATTTTTGTGACCGTGGCCGAGGTGTTTTTGCTGCCAAGTTTAAGGTTGTAGCTTTTACCAAGCACCAATGGCGACTCGTGCATCCACACAATTTTAGCCTGTAATTGGTTGGTTACTTGAGCTTGCGAATTTGCAGGCACAATAACGTCTCCTCGGCTAATATCTATTTCAGTATTAAGAGTAACCGTAATTGCTTGGCCAGCTTGTGCAGTATCTAGGTTGCCATCAAAAGTAACAATTTCTTTAATATGTGATGTTTTACCTGATGGCAGTACCTTTACTTCATCACCTACACGTAATTTACCCGATGTAAGCGTGCCTTGAAAACCACGGAAGTTTAGATTAGGGCGTACCACGTATTGCACCGGAAGACGCGCTTCAAAACCGGTGTCGATTTCAGCGGCTGGTGAATCTTCTAACAGCTCAAGCAACGGCTTGTCAGTGTAATAAGGAGTGTGCGCAGAGCGAGTTACTACATTATCGCCTTTAAGCGCCGACATAGGCACAAACTTAATGTTTGATACGTTAAGTTGCTTAGCAAATTTTAAATAATCGGCTTTAATTTTTTCATAAACGGTTTCGTCAAAATCAACAATATCCATTTTGTTAACCGCAACCACAAACTGTTTAATGCCTAATGAGTCACAAATAAAGCTATGGCGCTTAGTTTGTACCTGCACGCCATAACGTGCATCCACTAAAATAATGGCAACATCACTGGTTGATGCACCCGTTACCATGTTACGGGTGTACTGCTCATGCCCAGGGGTATCGGCTATAATAAACTTACGTTTAGCGGTTGAAAAGTAGCGGTACGCTACGTCAATTGTTATACCTTGCTCACGCTCAGCTTGTAGGCCATCTACTAACAGTGCTAAATCAAGATCTTCACCGGCGTTACCCACTTTTTCGTTATCTTTATGAAGCGCGGCTAGCTGATCTTCATAAATTTGGTGACTATCGTGCAGTAGGCGGCCAATTAAGGTTGATTTACCGTCATCCACACTGCCACAAGTCAGCATACGCAATAAGCTTTTATCTTGTTGACGTGCTAGGTAAGCGTCTATACCAATTTCTTTTACTTCATTAAATGTATCGTTATTTAGGTTAGACATTAGAAGTACCCCTCACGTTTTTTCTTCTCCATAGAGCCTGCTGAATCATGATCAATCACTCGACCTTCACGTTCAGATGAGGATGAAAGCAGCATTTCTTCAATAATTTCGGTTAGATTGCTGGCGGTAGATTCAACTGCACCTGTTAGTGGGTAACAGCCTAATGTTCTAAAGCGAACCGACTTCATTTGCGGTACTTCACCTTCATTAAGTGGCATGCGATCGTCATCAACCATAATTAAAGTACCATCGCGCTCTACTACAGGGCGCTCTTTAGCAAGGTAAAGTGGCACCATTTCGATGTTTTCTTGATATATGTATTGCCAAATATCTAGTTCAGTCCAGTTAGACAGTGGGAATACACGAATGCTTTCTCCTGGGTTCACTTGGCTGTTATAGGTATTCCAAAGCTCAGGACGTTGGTTTTTAGGATCCCAGCGATGGTGTTTATCACGAAATGAGTAAACACGCTCTTTAGCCCGTGATTTCTCTTCATCACGACGTGCGCCACCAAATGCGGCATCAAAACCGTACTTGTTGAGCGCTTGCTTTAATCCTTGGGTTTTCATGATATCGGTATGTTTACCCGAACCATGCGTGAATGGGCCTACACCCATTTCGATGCCTTCAGGGTTTTTGTGTACGATTAAATCAAAGCCATACTCTTTGGCTAAACGGTCGCGAAACTCAATCATTTCACGAAACTTCCAGTTGGTGTCTACGTGTAATAACGGAAACGGAATCTTCGCAGGGTAAAATGCTTTACGAGCTAGATGCAAAAGCACCGATGAGTCTTTACCGATTGAGTAAAGCATAACTGGGTTCTCAAACTCAGCGGCGACTTCGCGCATGATTTTGATACTTTCAGCTTCAAGTTGCTGAAGGTGAGTTAAAGCCATTGTTGGTCGTCCTACTAAAATGATTAAATTAAAATCTGTTAAATTACGCTACGTCTGTCAGTGGTTGAGCAAAGCTACTGATCTGCGCTTTTTCACCAAACCAGTGTAATTGGTCATGTAGTGAGGCCACTTCACCTATAATGAGTAACGCGGGCGAAATTATTTGATGCTGCTCAATGAGCTGCGCTAATTGGTCTAACTGTCCGGTAACTACGCGTTGATTTTTACGTGTGCCGTTTTCAATAATTGCCACTGGTGTTGTTGCTTCTCGCCCATGTTTTAATAGCTCGGCTTGAATATGCGGCGATTTAATCACCCCCATATAAATAGCCAGTGTTTGGTTTTTTTGTGCAAGCGACTGCCAATTAAGCTCTTGGCCTTCCTTTTTACAATGACCAGTAACAAATTGAATAGCTTGAGCATGATCACGATGCGTTAAAGGAATACCTGCATAGGCACTACAGCCTGCGGCCGCCGTTATACCTGGCACTATTTGGTAATTTACGTTATTGGCTGCCAGTACTTGTACTTCTTCGCCACCACGACCATAAATAAATGGGTCGCCGCCTTTAATACGACATACTTTTTTACCTTGTTGCGCTAAATCAACTAGCATCTGGTTAGTGTCTTCTTGGGCTACGCTATGATCGCCTAAGCGCTTACCCACACAAATTAAATCGGCATCGCGGCGTACTAATTCCATAATTTCGTCGGAAACTAAATAATCATATACCACCACGTCGGCTTGTTGCATTAGCTGCAATGCTTTTAGGGTGAGTAACTCTGGATCCCCAGGGCCTGCACCCACTACGTATACTTCACCTTCTGGCTCTACTTTGGCATCTAGCATTTTCTCTAGTTGTTGTTCAGCGCCATGGGTATTACCGGTTTGGACTTTACTCACTACCGATGAATCAAACACGCCTTCCCAAAACTGGCGACGATCGGCAAAGTGTTTAAAGCGCTGTTTTACTTTATGGCGAAAGCCACCAACTAAGTTGGCGAGTGGACCAATGTGTTGCGGGATAAGTGTTTCGAGCTTTTCACGTAAACGTCTTGCTAATACCGGTGCGGTACCTGCACTTGAAATCGCAATGGTAATTGGGTTGCGATCAACAATAGAGGGAAAAATAAACGTACATTTAGGTTGATCATCCACCACGTTCACAAACACATTACGTGCATTGGCGAGTTCAAAAACCGTATTATTAACTTCATCATTGTCGGTGGCGGCAATGATTAAAATTTTGCCATCAAGATGTGACTCTTCAAAATAGGCATCTATTAAAGTAACTTCATTGTTGTGCGCATGTTCTTTTAATTCATCACAAAACCACGGGGCAACTAAGGTTACTGCAGCACGCGCTTTTAAGAACGCGCGGCATTTTCGCAAGGCAACTTCTCCACCGCCAACCACCAATACTGGCTTGTTGTCGAGTTTGGTAAAGATAGGTAAATATTGCACAGAGTAACGCCCCTAAAAAGATAATAAAGTGTTTAATACACAGGCAGAATATAGCGGCTATTGATAAGTAAAAAATAATTAAATCTTAGTTGATATACTCAAAAGTTATATAAACTGTGTTTTTTAGGTCTAAATCTTATTTAGTAAGGGGTAGAGTGCTGTTTAGTATAAAAAACGCGCTTATAGTGTTTGGTTATGAGCTATAGCAAGGTTAAGCTATGATGCTTATATAGTTTTAAGGTTTTTAAAATTTCATGGGCATAAAATGACAAATAATACTCAAAACGCCATGCTAGTTGTTAGTTTAATGGATTTAACCAGTTTAAACACCGATGATAATCAAGCTAGTATTAATGCATTAGTAAACAGTATTGATCCTAAGTTAGGCATACCCGCTGCAGTTTGTGTATTTAGTGAATTTGTAGATGATGCAAAAATAGCGCTCGCTAATCGGTTATTGAGTCATGTAAAAGTGGCCACAGTAACCAACTTTCCCACAGGTGATGCGCCACTTAATGAAGTGCTTAATGAAACACTAATAGCCATAGAGCGCGGGGCCGATGAAGTTGACTTAGTGATTCCTTACAAAGCACTTATAAAAGGCGAAGCCGATACCGTGCTGGAATACGTGAGTGAAAGTAAAAAAGCATGTGGTAGTCGCGCTAAACTTAAAGTGATTATTGAAAGCGGTGAGCTAAAAACACCTGCACTTATTGCTCAAGCAACCGAGCTTGCTATTCAAGGGGGAGCTGATTTTGTAAAAACCAGCACCGGTAAAGTCGCGGTTAATGCCACGCTTGAAGCAACTGAAATTATGCTTAAGACCATCAAAAAGTCATCAAAACCAGTTGGCTTTAAGGCCGCAGGCGGTGTGAAAACGACAGGTGATGCCAATGCTTATTTGCAGCTAACAACTGAGATTATGGGGCATGAATATTTAGCACCAGAGACATTTAGGTTTGGCGCTTCCTCGCTGTTAAATGACGTTTATAAGGTATTGCATGAAGCGCAGCAGTGATGCCGAAAAACAACAGTTAGAGCACGATGCGGCTAAGTTGTTTTTGCGTTGCTATGAGCAGCAAACCGGCATTCATATGCGCCACATTTGGCATAATGAACCGAATAGACCCGATGTAAGTTGTTATCAAGAAAATGATCAACTCGATATAGAAGTAGCGCATTTATATGCCAGCGAAACCGAAGCAATGGCCGTGTTAGGTCGGCCATTATCGATACAAATGCAACGTGATTTAGCTGATATGGCACAACAACCCAGTGAAAACCGACTGCAATCAGCATTAGGACGATTGCTCAAACAAAAAGCGACTAAGCGTTATTACTCAAAACGTACCTGGTTGCTAATTCGTAACGCTAGCACTATTTGGCATAAGAGCGACTTTGAAGCGGTAATAAAAACAATAGCTTTTCCAAATACCCATCAATTTGAGCAAATATGGTTACTGTGTGATTTTTATCGCGGTGAGTTATTACGAGTAGATTAAAAGCGACTAGGGGATAGCCGCTTTTTTTGATTTAAATGAATTGTGTTGCTTAGTTAAATTGAAACATGCTGCCTAAGCTTTCAAGCCCTGATTTTTGAGTTTTAGCTAAACATTTTGTGTCATCTAAAGATTTCTTTGTTGTTTCATCGGCAAGGCCTGTTACTTTTAAGCTCTTTTCTTGTTGATATTCGCGTAGTGCTAATACAGTTTGACGGTCGTATTTTACGTCTTCAGTCTCAAATTCTTCATAATTAGGTTGGTTTTTTAAATACCCTAAGCAAACCAAGTTCATACGAGACATTGCTAAGTCCATTTTTTCATAATGTGGCATTCTATGATTCGGCACATCGACAGCGACAGCAGCAGGTGCTGCTTTTTTACTAGCTACCTTTGGCGGTGGTGGTGCTGTATAGCCTGCAGCAAGCGTGTTGTTTTGGTTATAGCGATAATAGGTGTCTGGGATTTTAGTTTCTAAAAACTCAACGGCTTTAATTATTACTTCACGTAGTGCTTTTTCTTTTGGTGTATCTGACCAACCACTAAGACTCCCTCCAACCAATGCGCCACCAAAGTTTGTTGCTGCGCTGGTAAAGTTAAAATCTTTACTACCGCCTTCAACACTAGTTGCAGCTAAAATACGTGAAGTGCGCGTATCAATTAACCTTAGGTCAATAGCCATATGCGATCCAGAAAAGCCAGCAGAAACAGAGCTAAACACATCACCAATAAAACCGCCCGAACCAACACTTGCACCTGAACTGTCATCATCAAACTCGGTAACTGCTGCAACGACTACAATCTCAGCGCCTTCAATTTCGCCATATGCAGCCCCTGATTGTGCACTCACTCTGCCTGATACTGCTAAATCTTGCTCCGAAAGCACAGCGTCTAGTGCTTGGCGCTCCAATACAATAAAGCGATTAGTGCCAACAAGTGCGGTGGTAAGTTGATCTGCCATACCTTCACCAATTTCTTTTCGCCACCATCTTGAGTTATTTGACTTATCAGTGAAACGTGCCACGGCGATACGTGCTTTAGGACCATTGTATTTTTGTTTACTTACTTCATTAATGTCAGGTGAATTTTTATTTGAAGTGACATTGGTTGAAGTGCTTTGACATGCGCTTAAGCTCGTTATTAATGCTGTGGCAAGTAGCGTTTTTTGTATTGATGAGAGCATAGTATTTTCCTTAATTTATCTGCTTAATTACATTTGTAGTTATTTTTTAGCAATGGCTAATTAAGGTTAATTTAAATAAATCAGTAGCTTAAAAATAGTACTCAGACGAAAGCTTTGAGTACAGATGCGAAGCTAATGACTTTTACATGTTTGTGCTTCTCTATATTGTTTAGGTGTCACTGTATATTTGGCTTTAAAGCAACGAGCAAAGTAACTTTGAGAACTAAAGCCGGTGTTATCTGCAACTAAACCTATGGTTAAGTCGCTACCTGCTAATAATTTTGCTGCATATTCTAGACGGGTATTGCGAATGTAATCACTGGGTGTAACGTCAAAAAGAGCTTTCATTTTTAATTGCAGTGCGCGAGGGCTCAAACACATTGCGCTGGCAAACTCTTCGACGCTAAACAGTTCATTTTGATAATTTTCGCGCAAGATTGTTTTTAAGCGTTCTGTAAATGTGTAATCTTTATTTTGCTCTATTTGAGCATCTAAGGTCACAGCATGTACTTGAGCTGATAGCTGTTTAACTAAGTGTTTATTTAACGCATCACGAATACCTAATAAACCATGAATCCGACTCTTTAATAATGATGCTTCAAAGGGTTTACACAGGTAGTCATCGGCCAGTAAATCAAGCCCTTTTATACGGCTATTACTGTCTGCTTTGGCAGAGAGTAATAAAACAGGAATATGGTTTATCGAAATGTCTGAGCGAATAGCGCTTAGAAGTTGATATCCATCCATCGTTGGCATCATCACGTCACTGAGCACCACATCGGGCATTTGAGTTTGGCACAGCAAAAGCCCTTCTTCTCCATTATTAGCGCTCAGACAGGTATAGTCATCACTAAACAGTGAAACCAGTAACTCACGCATTTCCTCGTTATCTTCAACAATGAGTAGTTTTTTGTTGTTTTTTAGCGGCATAGTTTGAGAGGACGATAATTGTTTATCCGTTAATAAGTTACTTGATTCACACAATGGCAAAGTGACTGTGAAGCAACTTCCCTTGTTGATTTTACTAACTAATGAAATTTGCCCACCGTATTGCTCTACAAGCTGCTTAACCAGCGCGAGACCTATACCACTGCCTGTTTGGCTGTGTGCTGCAACACGAGTAAAACGTTCAAAAATAAGCGCTTGCTGGTGTTCTTCGATACCAATACCAGTATCAGATACCGTTATAACAACATTATTGTTTGTGTTAGAAAGCGTTAGATTAACGCTTTCATTTGATGGAGTGTATTTAAGTGCATTGGTCAATAAGTTATCAATAATAGATAAAGCATGTTTAGTTTCTAAATTTATATAATTAGGCTGTTGCGTATTGTCTTTAAAGGAAAAACTAATATTTTTTTGAGCAAACAAAATAGCGAAGTCGTCTACTATTTGTTCTATAAAAGGGCTTATAGAATAAGCGGATACATATTCTATAGTCGCACTTGGGCGCTGACTTAGCTGTAATAGCTCATTAATTAAATTAAGTAGGCGGAGCCCGTTACGCTTGATTATAGAAACTTGATGTTGCGCTTGAGCACCGAGTTGTTGCTGTTGTAAGTTTTCTACTGGCGCTAAAATTAAGCTTAATGGCGTTTTAAGTTCATGGCTAATATTATCTAAAAATTGGGTCTTTAGTTGATTAAGCTTTCTTTCTTGTTGAATGAGTTGCTCTGCGGTTTTAGCTCGATAGCGTGACGCTAAAATTAACCATGTAATAATCAAAACTATTATAAGGTAAGCCGCATACGCCAATTTCGTTTGCCACCAAGGAGGCGTTACTGTCAGCTTTAGCATAGTGTGAACTTTGCTCCATTGCCCGTATTGATCGCTTACTTTTAATTGTAATTGATAATTACCTGCACTTAGCTGCGAATAGTTAACTTGTCGTTGGCTTGCATCGGTATAGATAAATTGCTTATCTAAACCACTTAGCTTGTAAGCATACTGGTATTGATTAGCTGATGAGGCATTATTAACGGCGGAATATTTAAAGCCAATGACCCCTTGGCTAGTTGGAAAAGAGAGTTTTTTAGTATGATTTATTAGTTTTGCTGGCTGTTTTTGATCTGTTAGATAGTTTTTTGTTGAACTTGCTTGGTTATAAATTAATAGCTCAGTTAATACTGGGGTTGGGGCTGAAGTACTCAATAGCAGTTTACTAGGGTAAAACTGATTAAAGCCATTGATTCCGCCAAAAAATAGCTCGCCATCAGCTGCTTGAAAAGCGGCACCTAAAATAAACGAATTATGCTGCACGCCGTCACGAGGTAAAAAATGCTGCATAGCTTGATTCGTGGGGTTATAGCGAGTGAGCCCTTGGTTACTGCTTAGCCATAAGTGGCCTTTACTATCATCTTTAATAGCAAAAATATTATCGTTCAGTAATCCATTATGTTCGGTAGTGTAAGTGATCTTTTGTGTTTTTTTATCAAGGCGGTTTAAACCACCAAAGGTACCAACCCATAAAGTATCGTTATTTTGCAGGTGCAAGGAAGTGACCATATTATGGCTTAAACCAGTTTTCGGTTCGTTATTTGCGGGGTAATGGGTAAATGATTCATCGGCCATGCTTAGATAATTTAAACCTGCACGCGTCCCGACCCACAATCCGTTTGTATTTTGATCAAAAAGCAGAGTAAATACGGTATTGTTAGCAAGACTATTAGTTGAATCGTCGTGCTTGTAATGTTTAACCTCTAAAGTGTCGGGATTAAAGCGTGTTAAACCTTGGTTACTACCTAGCCATAAATTTCCTTTAGGATCGCTCGTTATCGCATAAACTCGATCGCTACTAAGCTGATGGCTTTGCATTGTATAGGCAATAAAATTATCTTCAGCTGGATTGTATTGCAGTAACCCACCGCCATAGGTACCAATCCAAAGTCGCTGTTGGTTATCTTCATGCAGGCTAAATACATTATTATTAGTAAGGCCGCTTTGCAATTTTGAGTTAACTTTATAGCGCTTAAAGCCAGTGTCGGTTTGTTTGTTTAAGCCATCACGCGTACCAACCCATAACTGACCTTGTGAATCTTTAAGTAGAGCGCGAACAAAATTATGACTAATGGTAGTCTCATCATCGCTCAAATGCTGTTGATGCGAAAATTGATTTTGCTTTTTATCATAACGTTGCAAGCCATAGCCATCAGTACCAATCCAAATGATACCGAACTGGTCTTGATAGACTGACAAAAGGTAATCATTAGCAAGCCCATTTAGTTGCTGTTTATTGTGCGGTATGTGCTCAAAGTTATTTTTAGATGTACTTTGCTCTGTTTTATAAAATAAACCTTTTCCATAACTTGTCAGCCACATGGTATCGGTGTCGTCAATTAATATATCGGTGATCCATACATCTGTAAATTGAGCAAACTCCGCAAAAGCCTCTGTTGTTGGAATAAATAGGCTAAGGCCTTGTTTGCTTGCTAGTAATAGCTGCCCTTGTGTATTTAAGTGTAACCGCCATAAATTCTTATGGCTCTTTGCTATGTGTTTAAACGTTTTTAGCTCTGGGTTAAATTTAATTATTCCCTCGTTGGTCGCTAACCAGATATTCTGTTGAGCATCTATTACGATATCTTGTATTACGGTATTAGCTTGCTCGAGGCTAGTATAGCTAAATGACTCAACTTCATTATTGACTATATTTAATCGTGTTAACTTTCCATGTTCATGGCCTAACCAAATATTATTTAGGTTATCTGACGCCAGTGACCATATACGGTTATCAGTAATCGCCAACTCAGTTTGCGTATTAAAAACCTTAAATTGACCGGTTTGAGTATCAAGTAAGTTTAAACCATTACTGGCTGTAGAAAACCAGATAGCATGAGGGCCGTCAGCAAGGCAATCGGTGACCCAGTTTCCTGAAATACTAGCCTCAGTAGGGTGAGACTTGAAGCGTTTAAACTCATAACCATCAAAGCGATTAAGACCGCCTTGTGTGGCAAACCAATGAAACCCTTGCTCATCAGTGATGCTGCATGTAATCGAGTTTTGCGATAATCCTTGCTCACTCGAATATGTATCTAAGTGAATAGGGCGGGCAATAAGCATGCTATGAAACAAGCAAAAAATACTTAAAATGAGGGTTTTGAATAGGGTTTGAAGTAAAGGCACTGGCTTCCTTGTGCGAACAGTATTCCTAAAATTGAAACAATCATAAACTGCTTTTTTAATAATGTTAAGTTTGATTTTTACAGCCGTCAGTGAGATTTTAAGTTATGGGTATCTTTTTACTCTTGTGTTAATGAATTGCGTAAGTATAATAGGCATCCACTTTGCAGGGGCGTAGTTCCAATTGGTAGAACAGCGGTCTCCAAAACCGACGGTTGGGAGTTCGAATCTCTCCGCCCCTGCCAATTTTTTACAAAGTGAGTAAAGTCTAGAACTAAAAATCGGTTTAAGTAAGCTTGTTTTTAAGTTTAGATTTTAATGGATTAACCCTGTCGACGTGCAGGGTTGTTGTGTCTGTAGTTAAGGTAATAATATTATGAGCACGAATATAGAAACACCATCGAGTGGGATGGAGTCAGTAAAGTGGTTAGTAGCAATTGCGCTACTTGCAGGCGCAGTCGTTGGTAACCATATGTTTGCAGATCAGTCTGTATTACTACGTGCTATTGGCGTTGTGGTTGCGATAGCTGCGGGTTTAGCTATTGCTTCGCAAACTTTCAAGGGACGTACATTCCTTGCTTTTGCAAAAGAAGCGCGTATCGAAGTACGCAAGGTAGTTTGGCCGACGCGTCAAGAAACAACGCACACGACATTAATTGTAATGGTTGCAACAGTGATTATGGCATTAATCCTTTGGGGATTAGATGGCATTTTATTCCGCGCTGTAGGCTTTTTAACTGGATTGGAGATCTGATCCCATGTCGGATGAGAATAACGAAAAGAAACTACGTTGGTACGTAGTACAGGCTTTCTCAGGTTATGAGAAGCGTGTTGCTCAAACATTATTAGAGCATATTAAAATCAAAGGTCTAGAAGATAGCTTTGGTGAAGTATTAGTTCCTACTGAAGAAGTCGTAGAGATGCGTGCTGGTCAAAAGCGTAAATCTGAGCGTAAATTCTTCCCAGGTTACGTACTAGTACAAATGGATATGAATGATGCAAGCTGGCACTTAGTAAATAGCACTGAACGTGTTATGGGCTTTATTGGTGGCACATCAGACCGTCCAGCACCTATTAGCACCAAAGAAGCTGATCGTATTCTTAACCGTCTACAAGAGAACGCAGAAGCGCCTAAACCAGCAACATTATTTGAGCCGGGTGAAGTGGTTCGTGTTACTGATGGTCCATTTGCAGACTTTAGTGGTGTGGTTGAAGAAGTTGACTACGAAAAGAGCCGCGTTAAAGTGTCGGTACTTATTTTTGGTCGTTCTACGCCAGTTGAACTTGAATTTGGTCAAGTTGAACAAGATAAGTAATTGATTTAAAGCGTCGCGTTAAAAACTTTTAAATTTTTGGCACGAAGCTTGAAAAAGGCCGCTGATTAACTTATAATCAGCGGCCTTTTTGTATTCAGGGAAAACGTTTGTTTAACTGTTTACTAAAAAGTGAGAAACCAATTTTTAAACTGGGAAGCCGCTAGAGTACGCGTCCTCGCGCGCACAAGGCTAAGACCCACCTAATGAGGTATTTATAATGGCTAAGAAAGTTGAAGCTCTAATCAAGCTACAAGTTGCTGCTGGTATGGCTAACCCTAGTCCTCCAGTAGGTCCAGCACTAGGTCAACACGGTGTAAACATCATGGAATTCTGTAAAGCGTTCAACGCACGTACAGAATCTATCGAAAAAGGCGCTCCAGTTCCTGTAGTGATCTCTGTTTACGGCGACCGTTCATTTACGTTCGACATGAAAACGCCACCGGCTGCTTACTTACTTAAGAAAGCTGCAGGTATCAAATCTGGTTCAGGCCGTCCTAACACTGAAAAAGTAGGCACAGTAACTCGTGCTCAACTTGAAGAAATCGTTGAGACAAAGAAACCAGACCTTACAGCTTCTGATTTAGAAGCTGCGGTTCGCACTATCGCAGGTTCTGCGCGTGCGATGGGCTTGAACGTAGAGGACTAAGATAATGGCTAAATTAACTAAACGTATGCGTACTATCCGCGAAAAAGTGGAAGTAACTAAAGATTACGAAATTAACGAAGCAGTTGCTCTTTTAAAAGAACTAGCAACAGCTAAATTCGTAGAAAGTGTTGACGTTGCTGTTAACCTTGGTATCGATGCTCGTAAATCTGATCAAAACGTTCGTGGTGCTACTGTACTACCTAACGGTACTGGTCGTGACGTTCGTGTTGCTGTATTCACTCAAGGCGCTAATGCAGAAGCTGCAAAAGAAGCCGGTGCTGAATTAGTAGGCATGGAAGATCTTGCTGACCTAGTTAAGAAAGGCGAGATGAATTTTGACGTTGTTGTTGCATCACCAGACGCTATGCGTGTTGTTGGTCAACTAGGTCAAATCTTAGGCCCACGTGGTCTAATGCCAAACCCTAAAACTGGTACTGTAACACCTAACGTTGCAGAAGCAGTTAAAAATGCGAAAGCAGGTCAAGTGCGTTACCGCAATGACAAAAATGGTATCATCCATACTACTATTGGTAAGGTTGATTTCACTGCTGAGCAGTTACAACAAAACCTTGAAGCTCTAATTGTTGCGCTTAAGAAGGCTAAACCTTCTCAAGCTAAAGGTGTTTACTTGAAGAAAGTAACTATCTCTACAACAATGGGCGCAGGTGTTTCTGTTGACCAAGGCACTTTAAGCACAGTTGTTGCTTAATTGAGTGTTTACATGGCGTGAAATTTGTACTATAATTTTGCGCCATTTTGCTGATTAATTTAGTTAATCGCAAAGTAAAGAATTCGGGTTGAAGTCCATAATTTCGAAGCGCCTTCGGGCAACGCGATAAATTGGGCTTCCGTCCAAGACCGTAGGCGGCTTCGGCCTTAATATTACCTACGTAGACGGTGTGAATCCCCAGATAGATTTTTCCTAATCTTCTGGCTCTCGCCGTAAAAAGCATCTCCACCTTTATTGGTGGGGAAGAGTAAAACAGGGAAGCCGATGTACGGTAACCCATTAAACCAGGAGTAACACCCATGGCTTTAAATCTTCAAGGCAAAAAGGCAATTGTTGCTGAAGTCAACGAAGCAGCCACTGGTGCTCTATCTGCAGTAGTTGCAGATTCTCGTGGTGTAACAGTTGGTGCAATCACTGCCCTTCGTAAAGAAGCTCGCGAAGCGGGTGTTTGGATGAAAGTTGTCCGTAACACTCTAGCTAAACGTGCTCTTGAAGGAACAGACTTTGAATGCCTATCTGATTCATTTGTTGGTCCAAGCTTAATCGCTTTCTCATCAGAGCACCCAGGTGCTGCTGCGCGTATCTTTTCAGACTTCGCGAAAAAGAATGAGAAATTTGAGCTTAAAACGGCCGCTTTTGAAGGTAATGTAGTAGACGCAGCTATGCTTGCAACTCTACCTACATACGACGAAGCTGTTGCACGCTTAATGAGCGCTATGAAAGAAGCGTCTGCTGGTAAATTGTGTAAAACAATTGAAGCAGTACGTGTACAGAAAGAAGAGCAAGCTGCTTAATTTTAAGCTGTTTAATCCCTTTCGGTGTAAATTTATTTGGACCTTAGAGTCCGTTAATTATTAGGAAATTTGTAATGTCTGTAACTAAAGACCAAATCCTTGACGCAATTGCTGAAATGTCAGTAATGGACGTTGTTGCTCTAGTTGAAGCAATGGAAGAAAAATTCGGCGTAACTGCTGCAGCTGCTATGGTAGCAGGTCCTGCTGCTGAAGCTGCTGAAGAGAAAACAGAATTTGACGTAATCCTTACTGGCGCTGGCGCTAATAAAGTTGCGGCAATCAAAGCTGTACGTGGCGCAACTGGTCTTGGCTTAAAAGAAGCTAAAGCTCTAGTTGAAGCTGCTCCAACTCCAGTTAAAGAAGGTATCTCTAAGGAAGAAGCTGAAGCTCTTGCTAAAGACCTTACAGAAGCTGGTGCTGAAGTTGAGGTTAAGTAATCTAGCTTTTGCTAGGTTCGCTGCCTGAGAAATCAGGCAAGGGCTGGTGATTATTTAATCACCGGCCTTTTTGCGCTATAGAGCGACTATTCTTATAGCGCAAATAAAATCTGATTTATTCTTTAATTTCAACGCTTTATAGTTTGCTAGTGTTGAGGTGGGATTAAGTTGGAACAACATTTAATGTTGTACATCTTGGCATAGATGCCAGTTAAGTCTGTTCTTACAAGAACAGGTCGGGTCAAAGATCAGCAAGCTGAGGAACCCCATGGCTTACTCTTATTCTGAAAAGAAACGTATCCGTAAGGATTTTGGTAAACGTCCACAAGTTTTGGATATACCTTTCTTACTGTCGACGCAGTTAGAATCGTTTAAAAAATTCTTAGTCCCGGACGCTGATGGCGATCATGGTTTGGAAGCTGCCTTCCGTTCTGTGTTCCCAATTAAAAGCTACTCGGGAAATTCTGAGCTTCAATACGTAAGTTATCGTATTGGTGAGCCAGTATTCGATGTAAAAGAATGTCAAATTCGCGGTGTGACTTATTCTGCTCCACTTCGCGTGAAACTGCGTCTTGTAGTAATGGACAAAGAAGCTCCAGGCACAGTTAAAGACATTAAAGAGCAAGAAGTTTACATGGGCGAAATTCCGCTCATGACCGATACCGGTACTTTTGTAATCAATGGTACAGAGCGTGTTATCGTTTCTCAGCTACACCGTAGCCCTGGTGTATTCTTTGATAACGACCGCGGTAAAACTCACTCGTCAGGTAAAGTGCTTTATAACGCACGTGTAATTCCTTACCGTGGTTCATGGTTAGACTTCGAATTTGATGCAAAAGATAACTTATATGTACGTATTGACCGTCGTCGTAAATTACCGGCGTCTATCATCTTACGTGCACTTGAGTACACGAGTGAAGAAATCCTAGATATCTTCTTCGATACAACTGCGTTTGAAATCGCTGACGGTAAGGTTCTTATGGAACTTGTACCTTCACGTTTACGTGGTGAAACTGCCGCTTTTGATATCAAGAGCGAAGACGGTGAAGTCCTTGTTGAAAGCGGTCGTCGTGTTACGGCTCGCCACATCAAGAGCATCGAGAAAAAAGGCATTAAGCAATTAGAAGTACCACATGAGTACATCATTGGCCGTGTATTAGCGAAGAACTATGTTGATGAGTCAACAGGTGAAATCATTGCTACTGCAAATGACGAGCTAACGCTTGAAATGATGGCTGAATTGGTTAAAGCCGGTCACACGACTATTGATACACTATACATCAATGAAGTGGACAGCGGCGCTTACATGTCAAATACGTTGAATATTGACTCGTCAAGCAACCGTTTAGAAGCACTAGTAGAAATTTATCGCATGATGCGCCCAGGCGAGCCACCGACGAAAGACGCGGCTGAAGCCTTATTTGAGAACTTATTCTTCTCAGAAGAACGCTATGACTTATCAACAGTAGGTCGTATGAAGTTCAATAGCCGTGTTGGTTACGATTCAGACACAGGCCCTGGCACATTAAGCAAAGAAGACATCGTAGCGGTTATGAAAGTATTGATTGCTATTCGTAACGGTGTTGGCGATGTCGATGATATAGACCACTTAGGCAACCGTCGTATACGTAGTGTTGGCGAAATGGCTGAGAACCAATTCCGTGTAGGTTTAGTACGTGTAGAACGTGCTGTACGTGAGCGTTTAAGCTTAGGTGACCTTGATGCGGTAATGCCACAAGATCTTATTAACGCTAAGCCTATTTCGGCAGCGGTTAAAGAGTTCTTCGGCTCGTCTCAGTTATCACAGTTTATGGACCAAAATAACCCGCTATCAGAAGTAACGCATAAGCGTCGTATTTCTGCATTAGGTCCGGGCGGTCTAACTCGTGAACGCGCTGGCTTTGAAGTACGTGACGTTCACGTAACTCACTACGGTCGCGTATGTCCAATCGAGACTCCTGAGGGTCCAAACATCGGTCTAATTAACTCATTGTCTACGTATGCACGTACCAATGACTACGGTTTCTTAGAAACACCTTACCGCAAAGTGGTAGACGGTGTAGTAACTGATGAAGTTGATTACCTATCAGCCATTGAGGAAGGTCAGTTTGTTATCGCACAGGCGAACTCAAACTTAACTGAAACCAATGAGTTTGTAGATGAACTTATTCCATGTCGTCACAAAGGTGAATCAACCTTTATGGGTCGCATGGACCAGCAATATATGGATGTATCACCACAACAGGTGATCTCTGTAGCGGCAGCACTTATCCCGTTCCTAGAACACGATGATGCTAACCGTGCATTGATGGGTTCAAACATGCAACGTCAAGCAGTACCAACATTGAAAGCGGACAAACCGTTAGTAGGTACAGGTATTGAGTTAACACTAGCAAAAGATTCTGGTGTAACGATTGTTGCTAAACGTGGTGGTGAAGTAATGTATGCCGACGCAAGTCGCATCGTTGTTAATGTACATGAAGAAGAGCGCATCCCTGGTGAAGCGGGCATCGACATCTACAACTTAACCAAGTACACACGTTCTAACCAAAATACATGTATTAACCAAAAGCCGACTTGTATGGTTGGTGAGCCGGTTACTCGTGGCGATGTGTTAGCAGATGGTCCTTCGACTGACTTAGGTGACTTAGCCCTTGGTCAAAACCTTCGCGTGGCATTCATGCCATGGAACGGTTACAACTTCGAGGATTCAATCTTACTATCAGAGCGCGTAGTTGAAGAAGATCGTCTAACGACTATCCACATTCAAGAACTACAGTGTATCGCCCGTGATACTAAATTAGGCTCAGAAGAGATCACAGCAGATATCCCGAACGTGGGTGAATCTGCACTAGGCAAGCTTGATGAATCAGGCGTTGTATATATTGGTGCTGAAGTTAAAGGCGGCGATATCCTAGTAGGTAAAGTGACTCCGAAAGGCGAAACGCAATTAACACCAGAAGAGAAGCTACTACGTGCTATCTTCGGTGAAAAAGCGTCTGACGTTAAAGACAGCTCTTTACGTGTACCTAACTCTGTAACTGGTACTGTAATCGACGTACAAGTTTTCACCCGTGATGGTGTTGAAAAAGATAAGCGTGCGTTAGAAGTTGAAGACATGCAGCTTCGCGAAGCGAAGAAAGACTTCAACGAAGAGTTCCGTATTCTAGAAGCTGGTGTTTTAGAGCGTGCTCGCAAGTTACTTGTGGCAGCTGGCTTCGATGAAGACAACTTAGCGTCACTGAATGCTGAAAAGTTACTAACTCAAAGCCTTGCTGAAGAAGACAAGCAAGCTGAACTTGAGCAACTAGCTGCACAGTACGATGAGCTTAAAGCTGAATACGATAAGAAGTTTGAAAACAAACGTCGTAAAATTACTCAAGGTGATGACTTAGCGCCAGGTGTACTTAAAATTGTTAAAGTATACTTAGCTGTTAAACGTCGTATCCAACCGGGTGATAAAATGGCGGGTCGTCACGGTAACAAAGGTGTTATCTCGACTATCGTACCAGTAGAAGATATGCCATACGATGACAAAGGTCGTACGGTAGATATCGTACTAAATCCACTAGGTGTACCATCGCGAATGAACATCGGTCAGATCCTTGAAACACATATGGGTCTAGCTGCACGCGGTATTGGTGAGCGCTTAGAAGAAATGATGAAAGAGCAACGCGAGCTTCATGAGCTACGTGAATTCATCAAACAAGCTTATGAGATCGGTGAATCTCGTCAGGTTGTGGATATCGCTAGTTTCTCTGATGACGAAATTCGTCGTTTAGCTGAAAACTTGAAAGGTGGTTTACCGATTGCTACTCCTGCATTTGATGGCGCGAAAGAAGACGAAATCAAAGACATGCTAGAGCTAGGCGGCTACCCTAGAAGTGGTCAGGTTACACTTTATGATGGCCGTACTGGCGATCAGTTTGAACGTCAAGTAACTGTAGGTTACATGTACATGCTTAAACTTAACCACTTGGTTGATGATAAGATGCACGCGCGTTCTACTGGTTCTTACAGCCTTGTTACTCAGCAGCCGCTGGGTGGTAAAGCACAGTTCGGTGGCCAGCGTTTTGGTGAGATGGAAGTATGGGCACTTGAAGCTTACGGTGCTGCTTACACTCTACAAGAAATGCTAACAGTGAAATCGGATGACGTGAACGGTCGTACTAAGATGTATAAAAACATCGTTGATGGTAACCATAAAATGGAACCAGGTATGCCAGAATCGTTCAACGTATTGTTGAAAGAAATCCGCTCACTGGGTATCAACATCGAGTTGGAAGAAAATTAAGCCAATTAGATGCTGCAGTGAACGCTGCAGCATCTGTTATGGCTGAATAGAATGTAGGGACGAGAACATCCGTCCTCAAGATTAACTCCGACAGGAGAGCTAAGGTGAAAGACTTACTTAAGTTTCTGAAGCAACAAAATAAGACCGAAGAATTCGATGCAATTCGCATTGGTCTTGCTTCACCAGACATGGTTCGTTCATGGTCATACGGTGAAGTAAAGAAACCTGAGACTATTAACTACCGTACTTTCAAGCCTGAGCGCGATGGCTTATTCTGTGCCCGTATTTTCGGCCCAGTGAAAGATTATGAGTGTTTATGTGGTAAATATAAACGCCTTAAACACCGTGGTGTGATCTGTGAAAAGTGTGGCGTTGAAGTAACACTCACTAAAGTGCGTCGTGACCGTATGGGTCATATAGAACTGGCAAGTCCAGTTGCGCATATATGGTTTTTAAAATCATTACCGTCACGTATCGGCTTAATGCTTGATATGACGCTTCGTGATATTGAACGTGTTCTTTACTTCGAATCATTCGTAGTAACTGAGCCTGGTATGACAACGCTTGAGCGTGGTCAGCTATTAGGTGAAGAAGAATACCTAGATGCCCTTGAAGAGCACGGCGATGAGTTTGAAGCGAAGATGGGTGCTGAAGCAGTATTAGACTTGCTTCGTGAACTCGATCTTGCTCAATTAATTGCAGAGATGCGTGAAGAGTTACCAACAATTAACTCTGAAACTAAGCGTAAAAAGATCACTAAACGTCTTAAGTTAATGGAATCGTTCCACCAATCAGGTAATAACCCTGAGTGGATGATCATGACAGTACTTCCAGTATTGCCACCTGACTTACGTCCATTAGTACCACTAGACGGTGGCCGCTTTGCGACATCTGATCTAAATGACCTTTACCGTCGTGTTATTAACCGTAATAACCGTCTTAAGCGTCTACTAGATTTAGCTGCACCAGATATTATCGTACGCAACGAAAAACGTATGTTACAAGAAGCGGTTGATGCGCTACTTGATAACGGTCGTCGTGGTCGTGCAATTACAGGTTCTAACAAACGTCCACTTAAATCGCTTGCTGATATGATCAAAGGTAAGCAAGGTCGTTTCCGTCAGAACTTACTTGGTAAGCGTGTAGATTACTCTGGCCGTTCTGTAATCACGGTTGGTCCTACACTTAAGCTTCATCAGTGTGGTCTTCCTAAGAAGATGGCATTAGAGCTTTTCAAACCATTCATCTATGGCAAATTAGAACGTCGCGGCATGGCTACGACA
This sequence comes from Pseudoalteromonas sp. S1612, assembly GCF_005887175.1. Lineage (GTDB taxonomy): Bacteria > Pseudomonadota > Gammaproteobacteria > Enterobacterales > Alteromonadaceae > Pseudoalteromonas > Pseudoalteromonas undina. Next base: position 76,018 of record NZ_PNDH01000030.1, read on the forward strand.
ATCAAAGCAGCTAAAAAGATGGTTGAGCGTGAAGTAGCGGAAGTATGGGATGTACTAGACGAAGTAATTCGTGAACATCCAGTATTACTTAACCGTGCACCAACACTTCACCGTTTGGGTATCCAAGCGTTTGAACCTGTGCTTATCGAAGGTAAAGCGATTCATTTGCATCCATTAGTATGTGCGGCTTACAACGCCGACTTCGATGGTGACCAAATGGCGGTACACGTACCGCTAACAATTGAAGCGCAGCTAGAAGCTCGTGCGTTAATGATGTCTACAAACAACATCTTATCGCCTGCTAATGGTGAGCCAATCATCGTTCCTTCACAGGACGTTGTATTAGGTCTTTATTACATGACGCGTGACCGCATTAACGCCAAAGGCGAAGGCACCGTATTTAAAGATCCTAAAGAAGCAGAAAAAGCATACCGTAGTGGTAATGCCGACCTTCACGCAAAAGTGAAAGTACGTATTAGCCAATCAGTAGCTAATGAAGATGGTGTTGTAGAAGATACAATTACTATCATTGATACTACAGTGGGTCGTGCAATTCTGTCTCTTATATTACCTAAAGGTATGCCGTTTGAGTCAATCAACCAAGCTCTAGGTAAAAAGCAAATTTCTAGCTTGCTAAATGAGTGTTACCGTCGTCTTGGTTTAAAAGACACAGTAGTTTTTGCTGACCAAGTTATGTACACCGGTTTCCACTACGCAATGAAGTCAGGTGTTTCAATTGGTATCGATGACTTAGTTATCCCACCAGTAAAAGCATCAATCATTGAAGCAGCAGAAGCTGAAGTAACTGAAATCAACCAACAATTCCAATCAGGTCTTGTAACGGCTGGTGAAAAGTACAACAAAGTTATCGATATTTGGTCACGTGTAAATGAGAACTTATCACGTGAAATGATGGCTAACTTGTCAAAAGACACCGTAGTGAATGCGCAAGGTGAAGAAGAAGAGCAACCGTCATTTAACTCAGTGTTTATGATGGCCGACTCAGGTGCTCGTGGTAGTGCCGCTCAGATCCGTCAGCTAGCAGGTATGCGTGGTCTAATGGCACGTCCAGATGGTTCAATCATCGAGACGCCAATCACGGCTAACTTCCGTGAAGGTCTAAACGTACTTCAGTACTTCATCTCAACGCACGGTGCGCGTAAAGGTCTTGCTGATACAGCACTGAAAACAGCGAACTCGGGTTACCTAACGCGTCGTCTAGTAGACGTTGCACAAGATTTGGTAATCAATGAAGACGATTGTGGCACAGAAGATGGCTTAACAATGAAACCGCTTATTGAAGGTGGTGACGTTGTAGAAGCACTTCGCGAACGTGTACTAGGTCGTGTTGTTGCTGAGCCTGTTGTTATCCCTGGTACTAATACAGTACTTGTAGAACGTAACATCATGCTTGACGAAAAACTGTGTGACCTTTTAGAAGAGCACTCAGTTGATGAAGTTCGTGTACGTTCAGTTATCACCTGTGATAACGACTTTGGTGTTTGTGCTAAGTGTTATGGTCGTGACCTAGCACGTGGTCATATCATCAACGCGGGTGAATCAGTTGGTGTTATCGCGGCACAATCAATCGGTGAGCCGGGTACACAGCTTACGATGCGTACATTCCACATCGGTGGTGCGGCATCAAGAGCGTCTGCTGAAAATAATGTACAAGTTAAAACTAACGGTACATTAAAACTTCACAACGCTAAGTATGTATTAAATACAGACGGTAAGATTGTTATTACCTCTCGTTCTACCGAAATCACTATCATTGATAGCTATGGTCGTGAGAAAGAGCGTTATAAAGTACCTTACGGTGCGGTATTAACAGTGCAAGACAATGCAGAAGTTCAAGGTAACGACATTGTTGCTACTTGGGACCCGCATAGTCACCCAATCGTTCTTGAGCATAAATCAAAAGTATCGTTCAGCGATATCGATGATTCAAATACTGAAGCACAGACTGACGAACTAACGGGTTTAACTCGTGTAGTTGTTAAAGATCTTGCTAAAGCGAATGCGAAAGAGCCGAAACTTATCATTGAAAGTGATGAGCGTGGCTTGCAAGAAACACGTCTTCCTTCATTCACTACGATTGAAGTAACAGACGGCGCGACTGCAAACCCAGGTGACGTACTAGCACGTATTCCGCAAGAAGGTTCGAAAACTCGTGATATCACGGGTGGTCTACCACGCGTAGCCGACTTATTTGAAGCGCGTAAGCCGAAAGATCCAGCTATCTTAGCTGAAATCACCGGTACGATTAGCTTCGGTAAAGAGACTAAAGGTAAGAAACGTTTAGTTATTACTCCAGCTGAAGGCGATCATTACGAAGAAATGATTCCTAAGTGGCGTCAACTTAACGTGTTTGAAGGTGAGCAAGTGTCTAAAGGTGAAGTTATCGCCGATGGTCCAGAATCACCGCATGACATCTTACGCCTACGTGGTGTGACTCATGTTGCTAACTACATTGTTAACGAAGTGCAAGAGGTTTACCGTTTGCAGGGCGTTAAGATCAATGATAAGCACATTGAAACTATTATTCGTCAAATGCTACGTAAATGTATCATTCTAGACGGTGGTGATACTGAGTTCTTAGCCGGTGAGCAAATTGAAGTGGCACGCGTTAATATCGCAAACCGCGACCTTGAAGCTCAAGGTAAGATCCCAGCTAAGTTTGAAATCCAGTTAATGGGTATCACTAAAGCATCACTAGCGACAGAATCTTTCATCTCAGCAGCCTCGTTCCAGGAGACAACTCGTGTCCTAACAGAAGCCGCTGTAAATGGTAAGAGCGATGAGTTACGCGGTCTGAAAGAAAACGTAATTGTGGGTCGATTGATCCCAGCCGGTACCGGTTTTGCGTATCATCAAGATCGTATGGCTCGTCGTAAGCAAAAAGACGTTGTTGAAGAGCAAACGGTAAGTGCAGAAGAGGCGACTCAAGCACTAACTGATGCCTTAAACGCGGATTTATCTGGAAATCAATAAACCGAATCTAATCAATGGATTAGAGTTTAGCAAGGTAGTTATCTACTGCCTTGCGAGCGGTTTAGGTTGACAGGTCAATCTTTGCTCATTAAAATTCCGCCACCCATTTACTTGCACGTTTAATACATGCTCGTAAAACAAGGGCGGATTTTTTATTTTTTTCAGTAGTAATTTTAATTTCAGGAGCTATTTAAATGGCAACTATTAACCAGCTAGTGCGTAAGCCACGTCGTAGCAAGGTTACTAAAAGTAACTCAGCTGCGCTTAAAGCGTGTCCGCAAAAGCGTGGTGTATGTACTCGCGTATATACAACTACACCTAAGAAACCAAACTCGGCGTTACGTAAAGTAGCTCGTGTACGTTTAACTAACGGTTTCGAAGTAACTTCATACATCGGTGGTGAAGGTCATAACCTTCAAGAGCACAGTGTAATCCTAATCCGTGGTGGTCGTGTTAAAGATTTACCAGGTGTGCGTTTCCACACTGTACGTGGTGCACTTGACTGTGCAGGCGTAAGCGACCGTCGTCAAGCTCGTTCTAAATACGGTGCAAAACGCCCTAAAGGCTAATTGTATTCCGTTAGTAAGGCCAAGCACTAAATATTATTAATTATTGTTTTGGGTTATTGTTCCAAAAGGACAAACCTGAATAAACCGGAGATACAAAATGCCTAGAAGACGCGTAATAGGTCAACGTAAAATTCTTCCAGATCCTAAGTTCGGATCGGAACTTCTTGCAAAATTCGTTAACATCGTAATGTTAGACGGCAAGAAATCTACTGCTGAAAAAATCGTTTATGGTGCGCTAGACGTGGCTGCTGAGAAATCAGGCAAGTCGCACCTAGAAATCTTTGAAACTGCACTTGATAACATCCGTCCACAGGTAGAGGTTAAATCTCGCCGTGTTGGTGGTTCAACTTATCAAGTACCAGTTGAAGTACGTCCAGTACGTCGCAACGCATTAGGTATGCGTTGGTTAGTAGACGCTGCACGTAAGCGTGGCGAAAAATCTATGGGCTTACGTTTAGCTCAAGAAATCGTTGACGCTGCTGACAACAAAGGCACTGCGGTTAAGAAACGTGAAGACGTTCACCGTATGGCTGAAGCGAACAAAGCATTCGCTCATTACCGTTGGTAATCTGTCCTTAACCTTTAAGAGGATTTTATGGCACGTACAACTCCACTTGAGCGTTACCGCAATATCGGTATTTGTGCTCACGTAGATGCAGGCAAAACCACCACAACAGAACGTGTTCTGTTCTACACCGGTCTTTCTCATAAGATCGGTGAAGTGCATGATGGCGCTGCAACTATGGATTGGATGGAGCAGGAACAAGAGCGTGGTATCACAATCACTTCTGCTGCAACAACGTGTTTCTGGAAAGGGATGGACGCTCAATTTGACGACCATCGCATCAATATTATTGATACCCCAGGACACGTAGATTTCACTATCGAAGTAGAGCGTTCTTTACGTGTACTAGATGGTGCGGTAGTTGTTCTTTGTGCTTCATCGGGTGTACAGCCGCAAACTGAGACAGTTTGGCGTCAAGCGAACAAATACGAAGTTCCGAGAATGATCTTCGTAAATAAAATGGATCGCACGGGCGCTGATTTTTTAACGGTTGTAAGCCAGGTGAAATCTCGTCTTGGAGCAACGCCTGTTCCAGTCCAGCTGCCTATTGGCGCTGAAGACGACTTTAAAGGTGTTATTGACCTTATTAAAATGAAAGCCATTAACTGGAATGATAAAGACCAGGGTATGACTTTCTCTTATGAGGCAATACCGGCAGAACTTCAGGAATTAGCCGAAGAATGGCGCTCTCACTTAGTTGAAAGCGCTGCTGAAGCTACTGAAGAACTAATGGATAAATACTTAGAAGGTGAAGAGTTAAGCGAAGCAGAAATTAAAAATGCTTTGCGTCAACGCACATTAGCGAACGAAATTGTTCCCATGACGTGTGGTAGTGCATTTAAAAACAAAGGTGTTCAAGCTGTGCTTGATTGCGTTGTTGAATATATGCCATCACCAACACAAGTGAAACAAATCCAAGGTATCTTAGAAAATGGTACTGAGGAAGAGCGTCCTGCTGATGATAAAGCGCCGTTTGCTGCTCTTGCATTCAAGATCGCAACAGACCCGTTTGTTGGCACTTTAACCTTTTTCCGTGTTTACTCTGGTACTGTTAAACAGGGTGACGCGGTATATAACCCAGTAAAAAGTAAGCGTGAGCGTCTTGGTCGTATCGTTCAGATGCATTCAAACTCACGTGAAGAGATCAAAGAAGTCCACGCAGGCGACATCGCGGCGGCTATTGGTCTCAAAGACGTAACAACAGGTGAAACACTGTGTGATCCGAACTCTATTATTACGCTTGAGCGTATGGAGTTCCCAGAACCAGTTATCTCTGTTGCGGTTGAGCCTCGCACAATCGCTGACCAGGATAAAATGGGTATCGCGCTAGGAAAACTAGCTGCAGAAGATCCATCTTTCCGCGTACAAACTGACGAAGAATCAGGCCAGACTATTATCTCTGGCATGGGTGAACTTCACCTTGATATCATTGTCGACCGTATGAAACGTGAATTCAGTGTTGAATGTAACGTTGGTAAGCCGCAGGTTGCATACCGAGAAGCTATTCGTTCAACTGTTGAAGTTGAAGGAAAGTTTGTACGTCAATCAGGTGGTCGTGGTCAATATGGTCACGTCTGGCTTAAACTTGAACCGATGGATATTTCGGATGATGAAGCCCCAATTTACGAGTTCGTAAACGAAACCGTAGGTGGCTCAGTGCCGAAAGAATACATCCCTGCGGTAGACAAAGGTATCCAAGAGCAAATGGCTCAAGGTGTACTGGCAGGCTACCCATTACTTGGTGTTAAAGCGACTTTATATGATGGTTCATTCCATGATGTGGATTCGAATGAAATGGCATTTAAAATAGCAGGTTCACTGGCTATGAGACAAGGTGCGCTAGATGCAAACCCTGCACTTTTAGAACCAGTAATGAAGGTTGAAGTACTCACTCCTGAAGCAAACATGGGTGATGTAGTTGGCGACCTAAACCGTCGTCGCGGCATGATCGAAGGCATGGAAGATGCACTTGGTGGCCTTAAGCAAATTAATGCTGTGGTACCACTATCTGAAATGTTCGGTTATGCGACTGCTTTACGATCTGCAACACAGGGCCGTGCCTCATACTCTATGGAGTTTTTGAAGTACGCTGAAGCCTCTAAGCAGGTTGCAGATACAATAATTTCAGCTCGCGCTGTTATATGATTTTAGCTTGTCTGGCTCAATACTGAGTCAGGCTTTAATTTCTTTATTAGGAATTTTTTAAGATGGCAAAAGAAAAGTTTGAACGCGTAAAACCGCACGTAAACGTTGGTACAATCGGCCACGTTGACCACGG
>NZ_PNDH01000031.1:0-118263 GCF_005887175.1 Pseudoalteromonas sp. S1612
TGCGGGGTTCGGGGTTCGGGCAACAATTATAAGCGACATAAAATAAGCCAGTTCAATTAGTTAGCTACGTTTATTTTAATAAGTACTAACTTAATCTGTCAGGTTTAAACTGTAGGACTTTATCAAAGCTGAATTTCGGCAAAGTATCATAAGCGGCCATTCAAGCGTGACTCGTTTCTGCCCCAATACGAGTTAGATCAAGGCCTGACATGATTGAGAGGTCGTTGTTGGTATTTATTAGTGTATGGGTTAAGGTACCTTGTACTAATAAAGGAATATGCATATTAATCATGTCATCAATCTTGCTCAATAATTTCCCAAAGCAACTGGGTGCAATTACCAGTTGTTCCGACACATCCAATGAACGACATAAAGGTTTTATGGGGTTTTCTTTGACTCCTTATGAATTATTGAAAGCCCAGTTGGAAGCCTTTAGAAAGCTTTTTGCCAATTTATTGCTTCATGATGTTTTATATATAAGGCATGAAGATTATTTACTGTGCATCAAGCTTCTAGGGCATGAAAACGTTATAAAACTCTTGGAGTCAGGCGCGCTAAAAGTGATATTTGATTCAGTTGATTTCAGTTTCGTTCAGGGCGTTGGCAGAATGAAACTCCAAGGAATGACAAGACTTGCTCCTTTAAGAGATATTGTTGAGGGCTTTTCTAATATTCAGCATGACAACCCAGTTATACAGAGTCGCTTGCGTTATCTAACAGATGAGAATCATATAATTTTAGATAGGCCATATTGGTTAACAAGCGAAGGTGATGGGTCTTTAATCAAAAAGATTATTCAAGAAGTAACCGAAGACCGTTGTTTAAGTATAAAAAGTCACAAGAACAAACGTTTGTCTATATTGCGACAACAGACGACGGCTTTACGGACTTGTGAAATTTTATTAGGCTACTCATTGCAACACGAGCTGAAGATTGGCTCTATATCGCAAGATGCATATTCCAAAGAATATATGGCGAAAAAGATCTTAGTTCCGGCAGGTTTTTCTAATTCAACAGATTGTTTTGAAAGTTTAATGAGTATGAAAGGTATTCCGGACCTTCTAGATCTTTATGTGGATAAAATCATAACATTTGACGACATACTAGTTATACGTGAGAGTGCAAAAGCAAAGGTATTTAGACAATGGATGTATTCACAAGATTATGATCGTGAGGCCGTAGTTGAATATTTACTAAAGCCTTGCAAACCAAAAATCAAAACTAAACTTCTATCATTCATCTATCCTAATGTAGTTGGTTTAATTAACCCCATAGCAGGTATCGCAGCTTCTGCAGTGGATTCATTTTTAGTCGATTTGGTTCGCGATAATTGGAATCCTAAAGTTTTTTTAGATGAAGAGTTAGCCAAAACCATAAATTCAAAGTTGTCTACTTTCAACAGTAGAACCAAAAAGAAAGCAGAGCAAGATTACGTAAACTTGTCTTTGACAGACCCGTGTTATTGCGGAAGTAAAAAAACTTATGCCAAATGTTGCGGAAGATAACTTAAATTAATTACGGGAAACATCTTTTGGAACTGAGCTGTCTTTCAGTTCTAAAACGTTCCCGTCCAAAGGCGTGTTATTGCGTAAAACCGCAACTCATTTTTATCCAATAGAGCGTTAAAGCGACTGTCCGCTTCTCGCTCTTAGCTGCCTATTAAATGAGGTCCTAAGCTTTTATTTACGTCGTCTATTCGGCGCTCTTTGCCCTGTAATACGTTTTTTATCGCGATCTTTACGCGCTTTGTTGGTATTTTTGCGGTTATCTTTAGGCGGCTTATTTAAGTCGGGCTCATAGCCTTCAAGCCATTGTGGTGTTAAGCGGGTATCAAGCAGTACTTCAATTTCTTCAAGTAGCCATTGCTCATCTAAACTCACTAATGACATAGCAAGGCCTTGCTCACCAGCTCGTCCTGTACGGCCAATACGGTGTACATAATCTTCAGCTATGTATGGCAATTCAAAGTTAATTACATATTTAAGTGCCGGTATGTCTAAACCGCGCGCTGCTACATCGGTGGCCACTAGAACACGTGTACTGCCTTCTTTGAAGTTATGAAGAGCGCGGTCGCGAGCACCTTGTGATTTATCACCATGAATAGATTCGGTTTTTAAACCATCTTTACACATTTCTTTGGCAAGCTTATCGGCCATTTGTTTAGTGCGGGTGAATATAAGCACTTGGCGCCAGTTTTTCATGCCAATCATGTGCGATACCAGCTCGCGCTTTCTGTCTTCATCTACTGCGTAAATAACTTGTTCAACCTCTACAGCAGCAGAGTTGCGCTTATCAACTTCAATAAGCTCAGGATCTTTGAGTAGCTTTTTACTTAGCTCAAAAACGCTGTCATCAAAGGTGGCAGAAAACAGTAAGGTTTGACGATCGCCTGGGATATGACGCAGTATTCGTTTAATTTCGTCAATAAAACCCATATCAAGCATACGGTCTGCTTCATCAAATACTAAAGAGTCCACGCTTGAAAGCACCACACTGCCCTTCACTATATGATCAAGTAAACGCCCTGGCGTTGCCACTATTACTTGCGCTGTTTTAAGTGCTTTGATTTGTGGGCCAATGCTTGCGCCACCATAGGCTAAAGCGCCTTGAATATTTGTGCCTTGTGCGTATTTTTCAAAGCTTGCAAATACTTGCTGAGCAAGCTCCCTAGTGGGCGTTAAAATAACCACACGGGCAATGCCTGGTTCGTCTTTTTTAGCGGTATTTAAAAGCTTATGTAATAGCGGCAAAACAAACGCGGCTGTTTTACCAGTACCAGTTTGAGCGCTGCCCATGACGTCTTTGCCCGCTAAAATTGGCGGTATCGTTTTGTGCTGAATGGCGGTAGGCGTAGTGTAATTATTTTGCTCTATTGCCGTTAATAGTAACGGGTCTAGGGCTAGTGATGAGAACGATGTGGCAGACATAAGCTTGGCTTTAAAATAACAAAGAACGCTATTATACCTGAGCTTAAGTAATAAAAAAGGCGCTAAATAGCGCCTAAGTAAAATGAAGTATTTAAGCTGGTTTTAATGTGGCTTTACGTTCATTATAAAATGCAATTAAATCATCTACGGTGCTTTGACAGTATTCACGAATACCCGATACCACCATGTGCTTTTCACCAAAACCCACCTTTTCGCCGTTTTCTAATAAATTAAAGCGCAAGGTTATTTTGCCGCGTTTACCAGCGTATTCAAAGCTTGGCTCTGCAAACTCTAGGGTCGGTGATTTAATATCAATGTTATTAAGGTTTATTATCATTGATTCATAAATAATCATAGGGCGCGCAGGGTTTATCATTACCTCTTGCTTGCCCATTAAAGGAATAATTACATGCGGGAACGCAGCACCTGAGAACTCAACATAATTTTTTATTAAACTGTTTGTAAGTGTTGGGCATTTGCTGGTTTTACCGTCGCGCTTAACCTTTAAAATTACTTTTTCGCCATGGTTTACATCAAACTCTTCTCCAGGTTGTTCTGGAAAATTTAGTTTGGTGTTTTCATCAACCATACCGGCAAAGGTAAACTCCATTCGCTCACTAATGCCATAGCGGTCTAACACTAGAGAAAAAAGTAAGTCTCCTGGTGCGCAAAACTTTTTAGCGTCTTTATCATGAAGCGGGTTGTAGTCGTCGGCTACACATTTAGCAAAGCGACAACCTTGCTCACGAGAAATTGAAACATAATCAGCATGCTGCTGATAGTAAGGACTTAACATAGTGTGTTCACTGCTTAAACTGCTTATAACCTAGCTATACTACCAGAAAAAAAATCTTGAGAGGTCGAATCTGTTTAATAAAGGCGAAAAATGATAATTTGCAACTCGCTAATTAACTAAGTAAATTAGGCAAATACGAGTTTAAGGGATTAACTAATGAAGTATTTTTCTTTATTAATATGCGCGGTTTCATTATTAACTGGCTGTAATAACATTACTTACACAACCAATATCGACGACGACGTTTTATCAGAACACGTTTCAAGCCACATTAAAAAACGTGGTCTAGAGCAATTTTACAGTGTTCAGGACGCTCTCGATAGAGGTGCAAGCCCCCTTGGTGGAATAAAAGGCGAAAGCTGCGATGTATCAGATGATACGCAAACATCCTCAATTAGCTATAACCGTTTGAAATCACAAGCTATAGAATCCCTTAAAAATGATGTGCTTTATTTAGGTGGCAATGCATTTACACTAGAGCAGTGCCAATCAGTATCCCGCTACAATTGTGATTTAGCCGTTATTTGTACCGGACAAGCCTATAATTATTAATAGCTCAAAATTATCTAATTGAGACTATAACGCTATGTGATTCATTTTCACTCATTTCCCTCTATCAAACAACAAGCTGTATTTGCCAATGACTTTTTACTTTTTAGCTGCCGCTATTTTATGTGTTTTCCCACAGTGTAAACTCACTGTATTTCGCCAACCATTATGGCAATACTTATTGCTGCTAAGTGTTATTACTGCCTATTATCAACAATATATAAATTTAAACGCGGTTGCTGTTATAGCTGTTTATGTGGGGTTGTTTCACTTTATGCTATTGGCAACCTCAGCGTTAAAACGTAATGTTCTAACGTCTTTATTTATAATAGCCTCACTCGGGTTGGCCTTACACTGGTTTGCGGGTTTTAATAACCTGCCAATTGTTGTTAATGAACAAGTCACCAGTAACGCAATTGCATTTACCTTGTATGCTAATTTTGATAAAGCATTAGCGGGTTTAATGCTGAGCGCTTATTTTTTTGCAAAAAACAAAACGGCAAAGCCAATAACTATCGGCTACCCTGCTTTAATCATAATTATCACTATTTTAGCGGCGCTTATAACTGCTTTAACGTTAAACCTTGTTGAATTTGCGCCAAAAGTACCTGAATTTTGGTTGTTATTTATAGCTATCAACCTACTTTTTACCTGCGTTGCAGAAGAGGCATTATTTAGGGGAGTGATACAAACTAAGCTTTCAAAACTAATAACCCCGAGCAGGTTTGCACTGCTCGCACCGGTGATCAGTACTTGTGTATTCTCACTGGCACACTTTTCAGCGGGTACTCATTATATGCTTGTGGCGGCCGTTGCAGGTTTTGGATATGGCTATATTTACTATAAAACAAGCCGGTTAGAATGGGCCATTTTATGTCATTGGCTCGTTAACGTGTTTCATTTTTTCTTATTTACTTACCCTATGCTGGCAACTCCATCTTAAAACTACAGGCACAAAAAAGCCGCTTAAATTAAGCGGCTTTTGAATCTGTATACGCGATTACGCACTTGGGTAATCGCGGTATGCGCGTTCTATCTTTTTAGCCTGCTTTTTAGAAATACCTAAATGAGCCAACGCAACACGTAAACGTGCACGCGATAGGTCAGACCCTAAAATCTCCATTGCATCTAATACCGAGGTAGACGATGTTTTGCCGGTAATAGCCACAAATATAGGCTCTAAGAAGTCTTTAATTTTAAGCTCGTGGAAGGTAGCGACTTCTTTTGCAATTGCAAAAATAGCTGGTTTTTCAAAGCTACGTAAGCCTTCTAACTGCCATACAAAAAATTGTAATGCTTGGCGAATAACATCTTCGTCAGCTTTACCGGCTGTTAATAGCGCTGGGTCGTAGGTCGGGATGCCGCCTACAAAGTGCCCTGCTAAATCAACCATGTCAGAGAGTGTATTTATACGCGTTTTAGCTTCAGGTAAGACTTTAGCCAGCATGTCACCATTAAATTTCCAGTCAACAAAACGCTGCATTAGCTCTGCATCAGTTAAGTTTTCGCGGATCCACATACCGTTTAACCAGCTTAACTTGTCTACGTCGAATACTGGGCCACCAAGCGATACACGCTTCATGTCAAAATGTTCAATCATTTCATTAAGGGTGAACTTTTCACGCTCATCAGGCATTGACCAACCCATACGGCCTAAGTAGTTTAGTACCGCTTCTGGTAAGTAACCCATTTCTTTGTAGTAATTAATAGACGTTGGGTTTTTACGCTTAGACAGTTTTGATTTATCTGGATTACGCAATAATGGTAAGTGACCTAGTACCGGTGCTTCCCAACCAAAATCTTCATACAGTTTTAATAACTTAGGCGCTGAGTTTATCCACTCTTCACCACGGAAAATGTGGCTAATTTGCATATGGTGATCATCCACCACGTTAGCTAAAAAGTACGTTGGAAAACCATCCGCTTTTAATAGCACTTGCATGTCTACGTTTTCCCACGGGATCTCAATTTCGTCGCGTAGGTAATCGTTAAACTTAAAGGTACCTTCGCTTGGGATTTTCATACGTATAACGTACGGTTTACCAGCAGCTAGGTTTGCTTTAATTTCGTCTTCTGTATGGTTTAAGCCACGGCCATCGTATTTAGGACGCAGACCTTCGGCCATTTGTTCTTCACGCATTTGGTCCAGTTCTTCGCTGGTTGCGAAACAGTAGAATGCTTTGCCGTCTTCAACTAACTGATGAGCGTATTTTTTATATAAATCACTGCGCTCAGATTGACGGTATGGACCAAATTCACCACCTACATCAGGACCATGATCCCACTCAAGGCCTAACCAGCGTAAGCTATCCATGATGGCTTGTTCAGATTCTGGTGTGCTGCGAACTTGGTCAGTATCTTCAATACGAAGTACAAATTCACCGCCTTGCTGTTTAGCAAAACAGTAGTTAAATAAGGCAATGTAAGCGGTGCCAAGATGCGGGTCACCTGTTGGTGACGGAGCAACACGGGTACGAATTGTCATGGTAATGTCTCTTTTAATAAGTGAGATGGTATGAAATACCAATAAATATTTTAAGCGGCTACTTTGTTTAAGTAAGCAATAATATCGTTTGATTCATAAAGCCATTTTACTTGGCCATCTTGCTCAATACGTAAACAAGGTACTTTAACTTTTCCGCCTTGCTCTAATAGCTCTTGACGGTATTGCTCATCATTTTTTGCATCGCGTGTTTCAATTTTTAAGCCTTCACGCTTAATTGAACGGCGCACTTTTACACAAAAAGGGCATGCTTTGAATTGATAGAGCTTAAATTGTGCGGTTTGCTGATCAAGCTTAGTTTGCTCTTGCGGATCACGTTTTTTGCTACGCGGCGTAAAAACAAAATTAAAAAATAAGATGATACAACCTAAAACCCAGCGAACTAATTTCATCTTCAATACTCTTTACAACAAATTTAAGGTGCAAGATTTTAACACAAAAAAGCGCAACACTATAAGCGGATTATACGTTGCGCTATATCGTTAAAAAAGTGCTTAATTACAACACCACCATATCATCTCTGTGTAGCACTTCCACGCCGCTATCGTAATCAAGTAAATGGCTGATTTGATTAGAATGTGCGCCTTTTATTTTATCGATTTCAAGATGGCTAAAGCGCGTTAACCCCCGTGCAATAATTTGCTGGTTTACATCAATTAAGTTAATTAAATCTCCACGTTCAAATTCACCTATTGCACGCGTAATACCTTTAGCAAGTAAACTAGCCCCCTTAGATTGCAATGCATGCACCGCACCGGCATCAATTAAAATTTGGCCACTACTTTTAGGCCCTGCCAATAACCATTTTTTTCGGCCATCTTTAGGCGCGGTAAGTTTTAAAAAACGGGTGCCTGGCAGTTGTTCGCTCATGCATTTTAAAATCACGTTTTCATCAGCGCCTTTGGCAATAATCACCTCAACCCCAGCTCTTCTGGCAATATCCGCGGCCTGTAATTTGGTTGCCATACCCCCTGTGCCTAGGTTCGTACCGCTGCCACCCGCAAGTTGGCGTAACTCATCATTAATATGGGTAACTTCGTCAATCAAGGTGGCGTTAATGTCGGTGCGCGGATCGCTGGTGAATAACCCTTGTTGGTCGGTCAGTAGCAGTAACTTATCGGCATTGGCTAAAATAGCCACCAATGCCGACAAGTTATCGTTGTCACCTACTTTTATTTCGCTAGTAGCAACTGCGTCATTTTCATTAATGATCGGCACTACATCGTAATTTAATAGGGCATTGAGGGTATCGCGTGCATTTAAATAGCGCTCTCTGTCGTCAACATCGGCGCGCGTTAGTAGCATTTGCCCGACGTTAATGCCATACAACGCAAATAAGCTTTGCCAAATATGAATGAGCTGCCCCTGTCCAATGGCGGCCAACATTTGTTTGTCTATTAATGTGCGCCCACAGGGTTTTAATAGCTGTTCGCGACCTGCGGCAACCGCACCGCTTGATACTAAAATAACGTGATGACCTTGCTTTTTTAGCTCACAGCATTGGCGAACAAGTTCCACCATATGTGCTTTGTCTAACTTATCGGTACCGCCAGTGAGTACGCTTGTACCTAGCTTTACAACTACGACCTGATCCCTTTGCATGTTTTTTACTTAGCGCAATAAATGATGAATTTATTTATACCAGTTCGGTATTTTTGAACAAGTAAAAAATATTCAATCACCCCCTCTGCATGCTAGGATCGCACTATATTCAACCGATTAAATTACACCTTATGCCTGCCAGTTTATGTTTAATTATTGCCACCTTTTTGTGGGGTAGCTCCTTTATTGCACTTAAATACGCGATTGCGATTTATGACCCTGCCTTGGTGATATTTTTACGTATGCTCACCACTTTACTGATTTCGTTATGTTTATGGCGTTACGTAATTCGTTTTGAATATTTAAAAGGCGATTGGAAGTACTTATTAGGCATGTCGCTGGCTGAGCCGTGCTTGTACTTTTTATTTGAAGGCCACGCAATGGAGTACACCTCAGCATCTCAGGCGGGGGTGATTGTTTCTTGTTTACCCATTATTGTGGCATTTTTAGCGTTTTTCATGCTCAAAGAGCATATTAGTAAAGCTATTGTGGTGGGTTTTACGCTGTGTATTGGCGGCAGTATTTTACTGACCCTACTTTCACCCAGCTCAAGCCAAGCTCCAAACCCATTACTGGGGAATTTTTTAGAATTAATGGCCATGGTGTGCGCGGCATTTTATACCGTGTGTATAAAACATTTAGCTAACCGCTACTCCCCGCTCACATTGATTGCTCTGCAAGGCGTGAGTGGTAGTTTGTTTTTTGCTCCGTTTTTATTATTTATTGACCTACCCAGTGAAAACCAACACGATTTAACCGCACTAATGAGCATTTTGTACTTAGGCTCTTGTGTTACTTTGGGTGGGTACGGCATGTACAACTATGCGATTAGTAAAGTGTCGGTATTAACCGCCGCGGCTTACTCTAATTTAATCCCTATTTTCACTTTAATTTTGTCAGCCATTATCCTTAACGAAGTACTGACTCTTGGCCAGTGGATCAGCATATTTGTGGTATTTATAGGCGTAATGATTAGTCAACGCCATCAAGAACTAGTGGTCGATATTCCTAACTCAACTTCGGGTGAGGATATTTCTGCCGACACTAACCATCTTAAATCAGTACCCGAGGCCAGTGAATCAAAAGGGTAACAGGTTAATAAATACAACCCTGATTGCTGCAAAAAATCGGTGTTGTACTGATGAATTACCTCAACGTGTGTTACTGAATAATGCTGCACTTGGCCATTTTTAAGTTGTAGAGAAAATTGCTCCCCCACTTTAGCGTTTTTTAAAAACGCAAAGTGGGTATCGTTGTGGCCAGCAATAAGTGCTCCTTGCGAGTTACCAAAATCAGCCCCACCTAACTCCCCAGCTGGTAAAAAGTGGCTCGGCGCAAACGCTAAGTTTCTACCACTTGCACCATCAAGCACGGTTAGTCGCTTATTATGCTTTGGCCATATTATTTGTGCCACGGGGTAACTATCAGCATAAAACCACGGCTTAATTTTTTTATTGGGCGATTTAAGGGTCGTTTGCCAAGCTTGCTCTATTAACACTTGTGCAAGCCACGCCTTTGCCTGCATGTATACACCATGGCCAAACAAGCTCAGCCCCAAGGCTAGTAAACCTATGCTTAGCCACTTTTTCATTTACAGCGCCTCACTAACAAAAGACCACCTAGAAGCAATAATACTCCAAACACAATATGCACTTTGCTTTGCCCATCAGTTTGCGGCAAGCGCATGGTCATTCCTTGTGGCATAGCATTAGCCACTTGTGTGCTTTGTTTAGCAACTTCTTTTATGGTCGTCTCTTCTATAGCAATAAACGCAGTAAATGGGCTAAGTAATTGATGCTCAAGCGCGAGCTGCTGCACTTGCTGTTTTACAACACTTTGTTGGTTGTATAACAATAACGACTTTATTTTTTGACGTGCCCAAAGCTTATCAATTCCAGTGGCCTTTGAACTTGCTTGCGGATTAAGCTTAACCTTAAACTCCCCATGCGCCGTTTGCCCCGTAAAAGTAATTGCATCGGTATTATCTAATTTAATGGCCACCATAATGGGCTCAGCAAAATATAGGTCAGGCAAAGGTGAGGGCCAAAAATCTAAGCTGTCTCCATTTGTATTTGTCAACGCCAAATTAGTCATAGCCGGGTGAGCAAGTTTATCAAACAACTGCTGCATTTTCGGCTGCACATCATGAGCACTGCTTATAAAGGTGTAAGTTCCCTTGCCTATATCAGCGGCACGACGCATAAAATAACGGTTAGGCGCACTACCAATGCCCACAGTAAATAAACGGCTATCACCTAAGGTGTGCGCAATATGTTTAAATAATTGATCTTCGTTACTTACGCTACCATCGGTTAAAAATACAACTTGGCGTACAAACCCTTCAAACTGCGTACCATCGAGTACTGCATCAAGTGCGCCTTTTATTTCAGTTCCGCCATCGGCTTGTAAGTTATAAATAAAACGCTCTGCGCGACGTAAATTAAAGTCACTGGCAATTAATGGGGTTTCACTCATAGCTGCAACCTCATTATTAAAACTGACAATATTGAAGCTATCATCACTATCTAATAATGATAATGCGTAAAACAGCGCTTTTTTAGCTTGTTCAATAGACTGCCCATGCATAGATCCCGAAGTATCAACTACAAACACCATTTCACGCGGTAAACGCTGAGATTGAGTAAAGCTATCGCTTGGCGGCATTAGCATTGCTAACGCATACTGCTCACCATTTTGTGCTTGCTGAGTAAAAAGTGCAGCTTGCGCTTGCGCTATTTGTAGTGGCTTAAACTCAAGTACAAAGTCTCTATTTATGGCTTGCTGTGGTTTTAGCACAATGCTGTATTGCCCAAATGCAGGGTTTTCAATATTAACTTGATGGTACTTAGCGTTTATATCAACCAATTCTAAGCCTATATCCATGTTAATTGTTAAGCTTAAATCGCTGGCATTTGCCGCCTCATTGGTTTGTTTTGTGTAAACAGGGCTTAACCAACCCTGTGGAGTGAACGAAGGTGCATTAGCGTTTTTTATCGCATGCTTATCTTGATCATCGTTAACTTCCCCTGTTATTGCATGATAGCGTGGCGTAATTGTAGTTGGAAAATGAATCGCAAAGATTCCGTGTTGGTAATCAATAATCTCTTGATACTCAAGCGTTATAGCTATTTCTTCTCCAGGCCCTACATTTGCCACATTTGTAATAAACATATTTGCACGTTGCTGTCGCAACAATGAAGCTTGTTTGCCTGCTTTTTTGGCAGCTTGGTACTGTTTTTCAGCTTGGCGTTTTTTTGTTATTTTACCTTTGATAACTCGCTCGCCAATGCGCATGGTCATTGCTTGCACGGCGCTTTCATCGGGTAAAGGAAATACATAACGTGCATTTACGGCAAAAGGGTTTTCATTTATGTAGTGCTGCGTAACTACAACACGATTAATTAGCCCTGTTAGGGTCATTTTTGCATCGCTTTTTAAAATAACCCCAGGGTTAACCGCCACTCCTTGGCTATCAAACAAGGATAGTTTTGGCGACTGTGCATGGCTTTTAAAGCTGGCCAAAAGCACGATAATAATAAAAATAAAAAGGCTTACCTTGGTAAGCACTTTGGTGGGTTTACTCAACATAAATCACTCCCTCGAACGCCTTGCGATTAATTGCTTGCTGTTTGGTCAGTCGTTTGATTTAGCGCACGGGTAGTGAGAGTAACGCGTCTGTCAAAAAAGTTATCTTCAAGGGTGTTACTGTTTGCTATGCTTTGCTGCTCGCCAAACGCTTGTGCGCTTAAACGTGTATGGCTAACCCCCTGTTTAATTAAGTAACTTTGTACGGCGTTTACTCTGGCTTTTGACAGTAATAAGTTCGCTTGCTCTGCACCGCGCTGATCGGCAAAGCCACTTAAATCGAGTGCGAGTTGCGGTTGGCTTTTTAATAACGCTACCAATTGATCAAGCTGCTTGGCAAAATGAGGAGCAATATCGCTAGATCCAGTTTTAAATTGCACCGTCATTGCCAATAAATTATTAAGCTGCGATTGAGTTAATTGCTCATTTTGTTGCGCCAGTAGTTCAAGTTGCGCCTCTAGGTGACTGTTATGATTAAGTACATGCTGGTAGTCGTTGGTTTTCTCTGCCATTACAGTTAAAGCTTGCTGCTGCTCAGCAATAGTTTGCTCAGCTACCTTGGCATCGCCAATCAAACCACCAGCAAATGCGCCTACAAACGCGCCGATTGGCCCACCAACAACACCCCCAATAATGGCACCAGTGCTCAGGCCAACAATTGTTTCTTTTTTTGCTTCTTTTGATGGGGTATCCGCAGCAAATACTGGCGTACAAAAAGTGCTAACAAGTGTGAGTGCGATTAATGTTTTCTTCATGATCTATTCCTTACTATTAATAATGGTTGGCAAGCTATTGGTTGGCACTTGCGTTGTATTGGTAATTTCAATAGCTGTATTAAAACACCATGAAGTGGCAATAAAGGGGAGTAAAAATGGCAAACTGCTGAGCAATTGTGGCAAAAAAATGGCAATTGTGTTTTTAACCTTACTTAGCGCAAAAACTTCGCTATAGTGCGCCTAAGTCAATATGAGTAATTAAAAAATGAAAAAAATAGCTATCGTTGAAGATGAAACTGCCATTCGCGAAAACTACATAGAAATGCTGAGCGCTCAAGGCTATCAGGTAAGTGGTTATGAAAACCGCCCTCAAGCAGAAGTCGCTTTTAAAGAAGCACTCCCCGATTTAGCCATTGTTGATATTGGCTTAGGCCATGAAATAGATGGCGGCTTTTTACTGTGCCAAACACTGCGTTCACTTTCTAAAACCTTACCAATTATTTTTTTAACCGCTCGCGACAGCGAAATAGACACCGTATGCGGCCTGCGCATGGGCGCCGATGACTACTTAACCAAAGATATTAGCTTAGCGCATTTAGCCGCGCGTATTGGTGCGCTATTTCGCCGCATGGAAGCATTAGAGCAACCCGCCGATGCCAACGCATTAATAATTCGCGGTCAACTAACACTCGACACGCAACGCATGCAGGTGCTTTGGCAGCAACAGTTGGTTGATTTAACCGTAACTGAGTTTTGGATGCTGCATTCACTCGCCCAACGACCTGGCCACGTTAAAAGCCGTAATGAGTTAATGAGCGATGCTAAAATTTATGTAGACGACAGCACCATTACCTCTCATGTAAAACGCATTCGCAAAAAGTTTATAGCACTCGATAGCCAGTTTGACTGCATTGATACCGTGTATGGCATGGGTTACAGGTGGGAGCAACCCACATGCTGAGATTTGGCCTACGCAGTAAATTTATTTTACTTTCATGCTTTTTGTTTTTGTTGCCATGGTTAGGCTACGAGTATGTATGGGAAATGGAAAAGTTTTTACGCCAAGGCCAAGAAAAAACGCTCGTAGGTACTACACGCGCACTGGCAACGGCCCTGCACGAACGCCCCGCTTTATTTGACGAACAAACCAACTTTTTAGATCAAGTTGTAAAAGGCCGCGATCTCTATGCTTATAATTTAAAGAGTCCAATTCAACTCGATGGTAAACTCAGCGACTGGGACGCTTACCAATCGCTGTTTTGGCTTTATGACAAACGCTACTTACAAACAGCCAATGATAACCATCAACTGAGCAACTTATCATTTAGCCACATGGTGGGTAAGTTTGATAATTACTTATATGCGCTCTTTAACGTCACTGACGATGCTTTAGTTTACCGTGCCAAAAACAGCCTCAGCATTACCAATAATGACTATGTAAAAATTGGCCTAAAAAACCCTGATGGGCAATTTAATACTTATATTATTGCTCCGCGCCAAGATGGCTGGGTCAACGCATTTGATGCCAATAGTAAAATGCCTTTTACTAAAATTCAGGGTTTCTTTAAAAAAACTGACACTGGTTACAACCTTGAGCTGCGCTTTCCTTTGAGTATGCTTGGCAATAAACTGGGATTTGCCATTGCCGATGTTGATAGTAAACAACCAAACCAAACCCCTAGTATAATGTCTACATCGAACTTAAATAACCCGAATGATTTAGGTTCGGTACTGGTGCCCTCCCCTGAAATAAACCGTATATTAAAAGGCATGGGCCACAGCGGCAGTCGCATTTGGGTGGTCGATAATCATCACCGTGTATTAGCGCAATCGGGCAGTATTCAAAATGCCGATGGGGTATGGGCCGATGGGCTAAAAAATCAAGCGCCAAAAACTGCGTGGCAGCGCTTTGAACAAGCCTATTTACATCCTTTGTATTATAAAATTTTAACGCGTCCTGAAGATGAATTTATAGATACTTTACACGATGTAGCTTCAATGCAAGGCGCTCATTTAGCCAAAGCACTTAAAGGCAAACCGGCCTCGTCTTGGCGACTCACTCCCGATAACAAAGCGGTAATATTATCGGCTGCGTATCCTATTTGGATCGAGGATAAGGTTATTGGGGCAGTTATAGCTGAAGAAACCACCAATGGCGTGCGTACACTGCGTAATAAATCGCTGGAAAAACTATTTAATGTGATTTTAGCGGTCATGTTAATTGGCACAGCCACTTTGTTCTTTTTTGCTTCGCGTATATCGAGCCGTATTAGACGACTGCGAGACACAGCAGAGCAAGCCATTGATGCCCAAGGACGAGTAACAGGTCATATAAATTACAGCGATGCCAATGACGAAATTGGCGACCTGTCGCGTAGCTTTTCAAATATAGTGAGCCGACTTGGTGGCTATACCGATTATTTAGAAAATATGTCGTCGCGCTTATCTCACGAGCTGCGCACACCGGTTGCGGTTGTCCGTTCATCTCTTGAAAACTTACAAAGCTTGCAGCAAAGTGAACTGAGTCAAAAATACCTTGAACGTGCTAGCGAAGGGGTTGAGCGCTTAGGAAAAATAATTACCACCATGAGCGAGGCAACCCGCCTTGAGCAAAGTATTCAAAGTAATGAGCCAGAGCAGTTTGATTTACAAAAAGTAATTAGTGGCTGTATGCAGGGCTACCAACTTACTTATCCTAACCAGTTCTTTACACTCAACATTTGCCAAAGCACACTGTTGATGCAAGGTGCCCCTGAATTTATAGCGCAACTGCTCGATAAGCTAATTAATAATGCCTTGGAATTTAGTGAAGCTAACACTGCAATTGAAGTCAGCCTTAAGCAAAATGAAAGCAAAGCAACATTAACGGTAAGTAATACAGGTACTTTATTGCCTGAGGGACTTACTGAACATATTTTTGATTCTATGGTATCGGTGCGCAGCCAACAAATGCAGCAACAACCGCATTTAGGCTTAGGGCTTTATATTGTAAGACTAGTGTGTGATTACCACAAAGGTACAGTAACGGCGCACAATAATGCTCAAGGTAATGGGGTCACTTTTACAGTGAGTTTACCGTTAGCAAATTAGTTAAATGATTTTTTAGTCTTAATTAGTTTTAGCTTGATTTAGCGGGGCTGGCTAATAAGATTAAATTAAATCTAAGAGCCTAATACCTACCGATTAAAAACATTAGTAAAGCAACGAGCAAAGCAGAAAAATAGTGGGTTAAACGGGCATAAAAACGTAACACATTATTTTACCAAAGTTTAATGAAAGTACTAGTTGATAACTTTTAAAATTAAGTAAATATGACCAATGTATAAAATTACAAATACATACCCTATAGATATCAAACGATTTAGTACCCATACACCATACAAAAACTCACCATAAAAATAAGTACTCTCTTAACTTGGCATTAAATAGTGCAAAAGATGAAAAAGCAAAGACTGACCGTACACTTTAAAGCTTGCCATATATACTTTACCTACCTCTCCTTAAACGCATACCAGTAGAATAGATGATATCTTCGCTTGAGCAGGAATATTTTGGTGTGGTAGATGAGAAAGGCTGATTTGGCTTGCCAAAAAATTAAATCGAGTTTGCGTTTTTACTGGCTGAATTAGTTTAATACTGAATCAATAATCACTTAACCCAAGTAAAAAATAAAAAAAGGTTGCCTTTATGTAACCTTTGGGTATCATTGATACCTGAAGGTTACATATGGTGTGTTTAGGTATCACATGAAAACCTTAAGTGGAGTAAACACAACGCGACATTATTTGGTCGTCACTAAAAAGGGATATACAACAGATGGCAAAATCAATATCAGTACTACCAGAACAAGAACAGCAATATTTAACAATTACTGGAAAAGCCAGTATTGCTCTAGCGTTTTTCTTGTTAGCAGAGCTGCTTTCAACAGTAATCAGCAAAACCGATTCAGTTATATATTTGCTAGTAGATTTAACTTTATTTGCGAGTTTTATCTATTTTCTTGTGTTATGTACTAAATCCATGAAGTTTGCTAAGCACATATCAAAACTAGGTTTCTGGACATATAAATTTAACGACGAGTATGTGGATTATGTTAGTTCGCTCAGCCTGCGCGCTACATGTCACATTATGGTAATTGGTGGAGCATTTCTCGCATATAGTGGCGACAGTAAGTGGTTTGTGGAATTAATAGCCCCTTTTAACCCCACAGATGCACTTCAAGTATTGCTTTGCCTAGCAGCATCTACACATGGCACATTAATTTTGTGGAAACTTGGCAAGGAAGAGCTTTATGAATGAAGATTTAGATAATCATATTCACAAACTTCGATTACAGCATAAAATATCTCAGCAAGAGTTAGCGGATGCCATAGGCGTTTCTAGAAAAACTATTAGTACAGTAGAAACCGGGCGTTTTACACCGTCGGTGGTTATTGCACTAAAAATAGCGGCTTATTTCGCTATTTCTGTAGAGCAAATATTTACTTTAAAATAATCTTCCTGGCTCTACAGACTTTGAAGATGCTCTCAACAACAGTAAATAGCTATGAGTTAGGTGCTTTTAATAGAAAAAGGCCTTTAAATATTGCTCCCTTACCATCCTTAAATAAACCGCAACAAATGTCGAGCTCATTTAAGGATGGTAAGAAACAGCTACAGATTTTCCTTAAATAGCTTATTAGATTCTACGATATTAATCTAACAATGAGCTTTTGAATGTTATCCAACTCTTTTTTGGGAGTTTACTGATTGTTTTGTCGTTGCTTTAAAGGTATGAGCAACTGCGATTTAATTAATTGCAATCATTCACTTTTAATTAAGTCGGGTTCACATACTCTGGCGCTATATTAACTCATTCAGCAGTAGGATTTGCCGTGTTGCCATCACTTGAACGAGAAGAGCTCGACTTTATTTTTAGTTTATATAAATCAGATAAAAACGCTGAGCCTGAAGCAACTAAACCACAACACTCAGGTAAACGACCTTCAAAAAGTACCACTTCTTAAGGTATAAGGCGTATCTCGGTACTTAATTTAATCTTCACTAATTAGCTTACCGTACTTGGCTCATCGCTTAAAAACGCTTTAATGCAGTCTATTTCTGCCTGTTTGACCGTTTCGCCTATTTCGGGGCCCTTTTTGCCGCTTTTAAGCGCGTCTTGCACTATCTGCTTTTTATCCATTTTTTGTAGTTCATTGTGAATAGCACGTAATTTAGCGGCTTGTGGATAGGGCTTATCCACCAGTGTTTCGCCTCGTCCTTGTGCATCACACTGGCACGCTTGAGTAAAGGCAATAAAACGCTCTGGGTGCACTAGTGCATTTAAATTAGTGACGATTAATTTATGAATGGTTTGCGGCCTTAATTGTTCAAGTGTGTGGCAAAGGGTATGGTTATCACTGGTGAGCACGCCTATATAACGAAAGCGATTAGGCACTTTTAAACGTTCACAAAAGGCCTCAACTACAGCAACCCCTTCACGTTCATGGCCGCGTAAATTACCGCGTTTTTTATAGCTTAGTGCTTTACCAAAATCATGGGTTAAGGCGGCAAACCGCGTTTCTAGGTTAAAGCCTAAATCGGCTGCTCGTCTAAGCACTAGCATGGTATGGACAAACACATCGCCCTCGGGATGATGATTTGCCGGCTGCGGGGTGTTTTTCATCTGCTCTATTTCAGAAAAAATACCTAACCCATCTAATGCTTGAAAATAAAGCTCAGGGTGTTTTTCGCCAAGCGCTTTTTCTGTTTCAAGCCAAACTCGCTCAGGCACTAAATGTTCCAGCTCGCCTTTATTTTTAAGCTCATGCATTAATGCAGTAGTACTTGGATGAATAGACCAGTCACTACCATAACGGGCTAAAAAGCGAGCAATACGTAATACCCGAACAGGGTCTTCTACAAATGCGTGGGTGGTGTGGCGCAGTATTTTATTTTTTAAATCATCTTGACCATTAAAAGGGTCAATAATAGTGCCGTTTTCGTCTAATGCCATAGAGTTAATGGTTAAATCTCGGCGTGCTAAATCTTCTTCAAGAGTTACGTTTGGGCTGGCATCCACCACAAAGCCGGTATAACCTTTACCACTTTTACGCTCAGTGCGCCCTAGTGCATATTCTTCTTTAGTGTTTGGGTGTAAGTAAACCGGAAAATCGCTGCCAATGGGTAAAAATCCGAGCGCTTCCATTGTCTCTGGCGTTTCACCAATAACAACATAGTCATTATCTTTTGATTGTATGTTTAGCAGTTTATCTCGCACTGCTCCACCCACTAGGTAAACTTGCTTTAAACTCTGTTGCACTTTATTCCCAACCACTACTTTTAAGCTTTTCTTTGATGTTAATCATACCTAATAGTCATTAAAAAATCTGTGTTGTTTGCCAAGCTTTATTAAGCTCATTACAATAGCGCATTATTTTTTAATACCTAACAGCGAATGAAAAACCACTCAGCAAAAAAAGAACTTATGTTACTGCCCATCCTTTTGGTGGTTATTATTATGTGTGTTGCAGGACATTTCTTGCTACAGGCTAATTTTCAAGACAGCCACTTGGTTGAGTATTTGTTAGCTGCAATCCCATTTGCTATGTTTGGCTTAGTAATAGTAGCCTTTAAAATGGCAGCCAAAAGTGAACAACAAGAAAATGATGAGTAAATAAGTTACTGATAGTTTTTTTCTGCTTTAGTGACTTTGTATAAATAGCGTCTTGATTCTGCACGTGAGTGCTTAGTGGTGAGAATATTATAAAACTGGCTTGCAGTAAGCTGATTTATTTGTGAAAACGCCACACTTCTATTTTTATTAAATATGCGCAGTACATTACCCGCCCCGCCGTTATAAGACGAGATCATGGCAAAGTGCTTACTTTTGTCGGTACTAATTTTGTTTAAGTAGTTATTTTTTAAAATACTTAAATAGGCGCTGCCAATATCAATATTATATTTTGGATTAAACAATACAGCTTTGGTTGGTTGCCCAGGTACTTTTTTTATTTTTTGGTATACATCGCGCCCTGCGGTAGCCGGGATCACTTGCATTAATCCATAGGCATTGGATGAACTCACCGCATGTGGATTAAAGCTACTTTCGGTTTCAATAATGGCATAAATAAGTGCTGCCGATATTTGATATTTTTTTGCAGCCGCAAGCACATAATCACTGTATTTTTGTTTTCTTAAATGGGCATTTTGCTCGACTAAATCAAAACTAACCGACGAAATAACGTGCCCATATTGACGTTGCTTTTTTAAGTTATTATTTACTAAATAACGCGCGAATCGATTAGCACGCCAGCTATATTTTATGGGTAACTTATCTTGATCGAGCACTTGTTGGTATAAAAACGGCTCACCTTCTAAAATGGGCGCTTCGCTGGTAAAAATATCGGTTTTATCGGGATCGCTAGAGGTCAGTAAGGTCATAACAATGGCCTGCTGTAACAAGCTTATTGTATTTTTTAACGCGATGGTTTCTACTTTTACAGTGCCTTGCTCAAAATCAATAATGGCACGAGCTTGGTAATCATTACTGTATTTTACGTATTTTTTGGCACTAGGTTGCTGAGTGTTTTGTTTACCCCACTTGCGCCCAACAACGCTTTCTAATGCGGCTAAAAGCTGTTTTACGCTACCAACCTGTGCCTTAATAGAACGGTGTGTTTTTTGTGCTTGCTTGTGAATTGCAACCACGTCAGTAGGATCGTTTTTTACTTGCTTTACCAGTTTATTTAAATCAACAACGGGCGGTAAACCTGACAGTGATTTACAACCACTTAAGCCAACTAGCAAAAGTATAAACGCATACTTTTTCACACAACATCCTAATAAACTTAATAAATCCTCATTTATTATAATACATGATAACCAAACCAGTCAGGTTTAATTGTTTGTGCTTGACCACTTGGGGTTAGTTTAATATTAAGCTGGCTATCGAGTAAATCTATAGCAAAGCAATCATCAACGTCATGTAAATCATCTTTATGTAGATGGCTAAGCCCTGCGAGTAAATCATTTTTAGCGCGCTGTTTTGCTTCTTCACTACTACTGGCAACATACAAAGCAAAGTCGTGTTGCTCTGCTAGTGAGTCGCTTCTGTAAGCACCTAAGTTAACAAAATAAAGCTGCTTATTTTGCTCTACATAACTATCAACTACCTCGACTTTATAACCATCAATGTGATTAACCGCCATGTAGCTATCCATGTGTACGCTATTTTTGTCGCCTACCCACTGACTTTTAAGCTTGCTATAAGTTTGCTCAATGTTTTGACCTACCACAAAGCGTACGTCGTGCATTTCTATGTGGCAACCTTGAATACGCCCACCTAAATACACCATAAATAACTGCATGCTCACTTCCTTTTTTAAAATTACATTAAGCTATCTACGTCAATTTCATGCTTTTTAATCAACTTATAAAAATCAGAACGATTACGCTTGGCAAGCTTTGCACCTTCGGCCACATTACCCCCTGCCATTTTCAGGGTATTGATAACGTAATCTCGCTCAAACTCTTTTTTAGCGTCGTTAAGCGAAAGTGGCTCAACGTTATTTTCATTGCTATTTAACGCACTAAGCACTAAATGTTCAGATATAACGTCACTTGGTGTTAAGGCAACCACCTGCTCCACTACATTTTGTAATTGACGAATATTACCTGGCCAATCATACCTTACCAATGCATGCATGGCATCGTTTGCAAAACGTTTTTCTTTTTGTTCCATACGTTTTGCAATATTGGCGCTAAAAAAGTTGGCTAATAAGCTAATATCTTCACGGCGCTCTCGCAGCGGAGGAAGTTTGAGATTTACTACGTTTAAACGATAATATAAATCTTCTCTAAACTCTTGATTGCTAATAGCTTCAGGCAGGTTTTTATGGGTCGCTGAAACAATTCGCACATTAATGGGGATTTCTTCTTGAAAACCGACTGGGCGAATGGTTTTTTCTTGCAGCACGCGTAATAACTTAACTTGTAAATTTAGCGGCATATCACCAATTTCATCTAGAAATAAGGTCCCCCCTTGTGCTTGCTGAAACAGACCTTGGTGATCTTTTACCGCCCCTGTGAATGCGCCTTTTTTGTGACCAAATAACTCCGATTCTAATAACTCACCAGGGACTGCACCACAGTTAATAGCCACAAATGGGCCATCACAAACATGGCTGTGCTGATGAATTGCCTGTGCAAGCAGCTCCTTACCCGTACCACTAGCACCAGAGATAAGTACATTTACCTGAGTAGGGCCTAGTAATTTAACTTGCTCTAGCAAATGCAGCATAGCGCCACTGCGAGTAACAATATTGCTTTGCGGAGTAATATCATCATTATTCACCCCATGTATTTCTATGGCTTTAGCTAAGCTATCGAATAGCTCATCTTTATCAACTGGCTTAGTAATAAAGGCAAAAATACCTTGCTTAGTCGCCTCTACCGCATCAGGAATTGAACCATGAGCCGTCATCATAATTACAGGTAGTGCTGGGTAGCGGCTTTGCAATTGTCGGTGCAGTGCCATTCCATCCATTTCATCCATTCTTAAATCGGTGATCACCGCATCAAATACTTGGCTTTTAAGTATTTGTAATGCATTCATGCCACTATCACAGGTTGTTACTTCATAACCTTTTGATTGAATTCGAATTGCCAGTAGCTGCAGTAAGCTGGCATCGTCATCAACGAGTAACACTTTAGCGCTTGATGGAAGTGTGACTGACATAGTTACTGCTCCTTGGTTTCTTCACGTAATAAAAGTTGCTGTTCAATTGCAGCTAATGACGATAAGGTTTTTTGCATTTCAGCGTTTAATGCTTGTTGTTGTTTTTTTGCATTTATTTGCATTAATACCTGCTGCTTTTGCAGCCATAAATAGTGTTTTATATCGTCTGGCCAATAGTAAGCTTGATCTAGCTTAAGCAATTGACTCATAACAGTATCAGGGTCGCGACTAAGGTTGACGCATGCGGTATTAAAAAATGCCTTAAGTGCTTGCTCCCCTAAGTAAGTTTTATTGTCAGGCGTTAATTTAAAGCCACCACACTGATGGGCATGCCATGCAATAACTTGCGCTGCGGGCGGATACATAAGATCTAGTTTTGGCCGCGGCTTTGGATTGGGCTGGTTGCTTTTATTATCGGGCTGAGTTTGAGCTATTAGCTCAGGTTTAGCTGGTGTTTGAGTGTTGGTT
Organism: Pseudoalteromonas sp. S1612; assembly: GCF_005887175.1. Taxonomy (GTDB): domain Bacteria; phylum Pseudomonadota; class Gammaproteobacteria; order Enterobacterales; family Alteromonadaceae; genus Pseudoalteromonas; species Pseudoalteromonas undina. The sequence continues at coordinate 22,865 of NZ_PNDH01000031.1, forward strand.
AATTCACACCCAGATAAAAAAACGAGACTGCTGGTTAGCCATAAAATAGCCATTAAACGCGCAGACATATTATTTAACTCCTTTATTTTTATAGGGGATGACAATGTTAAATCGACAGCCTTGCGGCTCATTATGCTCAATAGTTAACTTACCCTGTAACTGTTCAACCGACTCTTTAACTATGGTAAGGCCTAAACCACTGCCTTGCAGACTAATCTCTTTACTGTGTTTACCTTGATAAAAAGCGCCAAAAACGTGTTCTTTTTCATGCTCTTTAATACCACAGCCCTCATCAGCGACCTGTATAATTAAGCTGTTACTTTCTAAACTTAAGCTAATTGACACTGCTTGGCTTGACTGGGAAAACTTTAAACCATTAGAGATTAACTGAATTAAAATCATTTCAATTAATTCTCGCGGTAAGTTAAGTGCAACTGTCGGTAGGCTATTGTGCCAAATAAGCGACTGCTCTCGGGCATTTAACCTATGTTCAAAATGATTATTTACCTTTTTTATGAGCTGGTTAAATTCCACTTCACTAACATTATCTTTACTGGTTCGAATCGCGTTATAACTTAACAAGCTGTCTATCATAGTGCGTAATCTCACCATAGATTGACTGATTAACCCAAGCACTGCTTTTTGCTCATTATTAATTGGCCCAACAATTTCATCGGCTAATAACTCAGTGCCCTCAACCATAGAGGCCAAAGGCGTTTTTAATTCGTGAGTTACATGGCGTAAAAACGTATCTTTTTGCTGCTCTAGCATATGCAGTTGCGCCTGCACCCACTGCAACTTGTTACCTAGTTCAATGAGCTCAGCTGATCCCTGCACTGATATTTTTTGCTGCCAATCTCCTTGGCCTAATTTATCAATAACGGAGGTTAAACCTTTTAAACGGCCACTTATCCGCCATAAAAACCCACCGCCAACAAGTAAGGTTAAAGGCGTAAGTGCCACTAACCAGTTTATAAAGGAGGCTTGTAAATTTGTCAGTTTAATTTGGTTTTGAGTGATTTTGGCTTCATTGGTTTCGCGCAACCACATTGTTAGATCTGCCAGTATTTCACTAATTGGCACAAACAACTCTGCTTGCTCACGAGCTTCAACCACCAGTTTGGTATGCGCTGCTTTTAGCGTATCTGTTAACCGTTGCCATTGTTGAGTACTTTGTTGGCTGCTAGAAAGCTGTTTAAGCTCATTTATATTGTCCAGCGATGACTGCCATTTATCCACGATAAGTTTATCGAGTGAATCGCTTTTTAATACCCAGTTTTGCCTTGTTGCCCTTTCTAAACTATTGAGCTCTTGTTTAAGTGCATTAAACGACTTGGTTACTTGATAGTTATTACTGACAATTTGCTGTGTGACCGCTAATTGTTTATTTAATACATTTAAAAATACAATAACCACAATAGACAAAGGCAAAAGTGACAACAGCATACTCATTACAAACTGGCCAATCAAATTAGGACGCCAGTTTACCAATGCTTTATATTTTTCAGCCATGATTGCAGGCATACACTAATCCTTTACTACTTTTAAGCGCTCTATTATTAAGCGCTCAACTTATACACTCGCTGAACCAAATACATTTTTGAGAGCAAAAACGTTGCAATGTCGCATAATTGCGACAAGTTAAACACTTGATTTAAAAATAGTAAAAAATTCTAATTAAGAAAATGTTGCATAAAACACACAACCGTCGGTAAATATTACTCATTAAAAACAAGTTAAAAAATTAAACCATTGATTTTTAATAAAAATTAAAGCTGGCACTATAATTGTAATACGCTTATAAATATTAATTTTTAAAGGCCAAGGAATGACTAAAGGTTATTTAAAATCTACTGCCTTAATAGCGTTATGTTTAACGAGTAGCCATATATTTGCGCTTGATGTGAATACAGCATTTTACAGCCTAGATAAAGACAGCAACGGTACATTAAGCGAAGCAGAGGCAGGCGAAGATGCATTACTGCATGAGAATTTTGCACAAATAGACAAGAATGAAGACGGACAACTATCGTTCGATGAATTTAAACAGTTTGTAAAATAAAGGAGTATATTTATGAAACAATTAATTGGTGCTTTTTCGCTACTATTTTTAGCTATTAGCGCGACGGCATTGGCATCGTCGTTAAATGTACGTTTTATGCATTTAGATAAAAATATGGACGGCCAAATATCGCTCACTGAGGCCAAACAAGATAAGCAGCTGCTTAAGCAGTTTACTGATTTAGACAAAGACAATAACGAGATGATTTCTAAAAAAGAGTTCGAAAACTTTAAACCTTAAGTTTAGATTCAAGTTAAGTTTTATATTATAGAGTTAAAAGCATTTGCCATAATCCCTGAGGGAGTGTGTAAACGGATTTAATGTTGGGAGTTAAATTATGGCAAGTGCTTTCTTTCAATACTGCAGCAATTAAAATACACCTTGGAACGCCAACTATGAGAATACTGCTTCCCTTTATTGGTGCTTTACTTTTTATCAGCCAAAGTGCATTCGCACTTGACGTAAAGCAACGCTTTGACCATTTGGACAAAAATAATGATGGATATTTAACCCACAGCGAGCTTGCTGCTCAGCCTCAGCTATTAAACTCATTTTCAAATTGGGATGAAAATCAAGACAACAGAATTTCTTTAACTGAGTTTAAAAACTACTTAACCACTAACCTGTACTGAGCATTTATATGAAGCCTTTTCATAATATTATTTTACTAACACTGACTGTTTTTAGCTGTATGAGTTTTGCAACAAGCAGTTATATTGCCGAAAAGTTTGAAAAACTTGACCGCAACCAAAATGGCTTTTTGACTCGTTCTGAAGCTGCCAGTGATCCTGCTTTATGGTCACGTTTTGGCAGTTATGACCGTGATAAAGACGCACAATTGTCATTAAGCGAATACAGCTTGTACGCCAGTAAATAAAGAAAATATATTATAAAGTACGTTTATATACTTTTCCTTTTACCAAAAATTTTTCTTCGGTGGGGGGGCAGTTTTTCAAATATTTTTTACTAACGTCTTTAGATTCAAGCATAAAATCCATTCTAATGTGCGTAAGAATGGGTTGTTTATTTTTATTATTTTCAGCCGGAAGCCATTTCCATAAATTGAGGGATTTTGCGGCTGCTTTATCAAATAGCTTTTGAGGGTATGAAGAAAGTATTTTATAGCCTTGCGCCTTTCCTTCCTGATTAATCATAGTTACGAGCTCAACACACCCTGCAAGCCCTTTTTTAGCAGCTTCAATGGGGTATAAAGGCTCCACTCTTTTAAAAATATTCCAGTAATCTTTTCCCGAATCACGAAGTTCTGCGCTTGACAAATCAATATAGTCTATTTTTTCAACAGCCTTATTCTCAGGTGATGTTGCACTACATGCGCAGAGAAGTAATGTTAACGGAATTGTGAGGTAAAGTGGTTTCATTGCGTTTCCTTATGCATGAAAGTTAAGTTTTAATTAGTTTTTATTTTTTAAATGATTACTGTTTAACCTACTATAGGTACGCTATTGTATCAACAAAAAATCGTCTTATTGGTATTCTAAATTTGAGTTTGCTACTGTGATAGTACAAATAATAACAATGTGCGTCTTATGCAACTAATAAAACCAATATTGCTAGCAAGCCTTTGTGCCGTCACTAGCGTGGCAATAGCACAAACTAAAGTCATTTATAACGCCAATGGCTACTCACCTTTGTATAAAGGAAAAATGCGCCATGGCGAAGTAAATACGTTTACGACCTTGGTCATAAAAGATGGCAAAGTAGTTAAAACAGGTCCAGACAGCTTGAAAAATAGCTTTCCGGGTGCAACGCTAATTGACGCGAAAGGCAAAACCCTACTCCCAGGGCTCATTGATGCGCATGGACATGTCATCGGGCTAGGTAATAATTTGTCGCAACTTGATGTGCGCGGTGCAAAGTCGGTAGATGAAGTAACCGCTAAACTCAAGGAATTTGCCAAAGGTAAAGAAGGTTGGATCATTGGTCGAGGCTGGAACCAAGAGCTATGGTCAAATACTCGCTTTCCTACGGCCACTGACTTAGACAAAGTCGTTAACGATCGCCCTGTTATTTTATCGCGAGTAGATGGTCACGCCATTTGGGTTAACTCAAAAGCATTAGAACTTGCCAATATTAACGCTGACACACCAGCCCCAGCTGGCGGAGAAATTATAAAAGGTGAGTTTGGTAAACCTACCGGCATTTTTATTGATAAAGCAGAAACCTTAATTACTCAACATATGCCTGTAACGTCTGCACAATCGGTCAGTAATGCATTAGATGCCGCAGGTAAACACTTACTAAGCCTAGGCATTACCTCAACTCATGATGCAGGTATTGATAAAACCACATGGCAAGTTTACAAACAACGCGCCGAGTTAGGCACATTACCGCTTAGAATTGTAGCGATGTTAAGTGCAGCAAGCCCAGATTTAAACATGATGCTTAAAGCCGGTCGTTATCAAGATGCGCAGGACTTTTTATCTATCCGCAGTGTAAAAATTTATGCTGATGGGGCATTAGGGTCACGTGGTGCTGCGCTTATTGAAGAATACGCTGATAGAGCCAACCATTTTGGCCTTATGCTTGAAACCCAACAAAAGCTAGAGCAATTATTTACCCTGACTTTTAAAAGTGGTTTTAGCGCTAACACACATGCAATTGGCGATAGAGCAAATAAAATTGTGCTAGATGCCTATCAAAATGTATTTAAACAAACCGGTGGCATACTACTGCGCAATCGTATGGAGCATGCACAAATAGTCTCGCCAGAGGATATCCCGCGCTTTAAAACCCTGAAAATAATTCCATCTATGCAACCTGTGCATGCCACATCAGACATGCATATGGCTGAGCAGCGTTTAACCGACAAACAACTACAAGGCGCTTATGCTTGGCAAACATTTTTAGACCAAGGTTCAACGATTGCGGCGGGATCTGATTACCCTGTCGAACTAGCGAACCCATTTGATGGTTTATATTCTGCGATAACGCGCATGGATCATAATCAACTGCCTGAAAACGGATGGCGCGCCAGTGAGGTATTGAGCAGAGAAGATGCATTACGTGCGTTTACCCTTGGCGGCGCGTATGCAGCGCATCAAGAGTTTAAAGTAGGTAGTTTAGAGCAAGGTAAATGGGCTGACTTTATACTGGTTGATCAAGACTACTTTAAAGTGCCTATTGAGCAGCTTTATAAAACTCAGGTATTGCAAACGTGGATAGCAGGTAAATTACGCTACCAAAAAGATTCAGCAAAGTCTGAGTAAAAACAAAAAAGGGTTAACTTAAAAGTTAACCCTTTTTTGTATCAGCCCTAGACTGACGATATAACTTAATAATGTGATATATATTGACCAGAGCTAACAAGCCATTAGTAAATGCCACCGGTACAGAACCGATTGCTGTACCGTAAAAAGTAAACGCAATACAGCCCAATAAATTAAACCAACGCAGTTTGGTTACATCGGTCATGGTCAAAGAAATAACTAGTAAAACGGATGCTAAATAACCTAAATATTCCCAACTCAATTGTTCTCTCCTAGGCTTTAGGTTAATATTACTAGCTAAATTTTAGTACATTATTAAAAACTGCTGCTTAGCAGTTTAAATAAAAAAGCTAACTTACCAATAAAACCTTAAAATATACTGGTTTTACCCACAATTTTTTAATCATTACACGGTAGAATGAAGGTCATTTAACGCCATTAAATAACGGCGTGGGTAAGTTAGCGTAAATTCTTAATCTTAATGCTATCGTCATTAAGGTGTAATAAATAGGACAATTGTCCGAAGAGCATGATTGATGTTTCAATACCATTTTTCCAGTTACCTTGTTGAACAGCTGCTGACATTTGCCGGCAGTAGTTATCAGCAATCAAAAAAAGAAATATTAATACAGCAAGACCAACCACTCACTAAGTTGGTATTGGTGCGAAGTGGTACTGTATCGTTTAGTTACGATGTAGGAAATGGCCGACGTCTGCTACTTGGCCAGCTCGACTGTAACAACACCTTGATTGGCGAAATTGAAGCACTGAATAATAACCCGTGTATTTACACAGTAACTTGCTTCAGTGATGTCACGTATAATCTTATTGAGCTAAAGCATTGGCGCTCATTATTGCTCGATAAACCAGAACTGAGCCTATACACGGCGCAAACCATTGCAGCTAAGTTTCAAGAAAATCAAAAAATTAACTTAGATAAACTGTTACTTCCCTTAAGCTACAACATTGCTAAAGATTGCTTATTACGTGCGGAGAATAACAACCCCACTTTATTGCGTGCTTATCCTACGGTAAATGCAGAAGCAGAGCGCTTTGCAACTACTGAGCGTGCATATCGTCGGGTAGTGAGTGAGTTAGTAGAAAAAAACCTAGTGCAACGAAGCACACAAGGGCTGCAAGCTGTCGATATTCCTAAACTCAGTGAATATGTAGATAGCTTTGCACAACTTTAAAGACAATAAAAAAGGCCATTAAGGCCTTTTTTATTGAGCAAAGTCACGTTTATTTTTCAAGTAAAATATCGTGGATTTTAGCTAAATCAGATTTACCTTCAATAATTTCATCCGGCGTTAACCCTGATAATTCATGCGGGAATACTAACCATTCTTCAGACTCATGAATGTAGTAATCTGGCACTGTATCTACTTTTGAGTTTTTTGGCTTGTAGTATGGACAAGCAATACGAATATCACTCGGTAAGTTTAAGCGCATTAGTTCAGAAAGCTTCTCTTTTAGCGCCACAATACTTCGACCTGAGTCAAACACATCATCCACAATCAATAATGAATCACCCGCATTCGCGTTTTCAACAATGTAGTGTAAACCATGCACTTTGATTTCTTTTGATTGCTTGCCAATACCGTAATAAGACGACGTACGCACCGCAATATGATCGGTCTCTATACCTTTGTAATCATAATATTCTTGAACTGCGATCCCGATTGGAGCACCACCGCGCCATATACCAATAATAAAATCTGGACGAAAGCCATCTTTATACACTTGTGCCGCTACGCGGAATGAATCTTCAAGTAATTGTTGAGCCGTGATATAGCACTTTTCTGACATAGTAAGGATCCCAGTGGTATGTATAATATTTGAGCGAGGTTTAAATAAAATAGATGCTCAAACACGTATTGGCGAAGGATTTTACCGTAAATAAAACAAAATTGCTTGTATGGCGGATAAAAAAATAGGCACCTTAAGGTACCTATTTTTTAACTAATTGCTTAATCTGAATTGATTAGGCCTTTTCAAGCAAGGTGCGCGCTACTGTACGCATACCTTGGGTAGTTGCACCTGAAGCCCACTGACTAGTGCCACCACCCATATTAAATGCAGCCGCTAAGTCAATGTGTACCCAACCTTTGCCATCGTTTGGCACAAAGCGAGATAAGAAACCTGCTGCATTTGAAGCACCACCATAACCACCGCCTTTTTGTGCACGGCTGTTTGCTGTATCTGCATACGGTGATGGACAGTTTTGTTGATGCCACTTTTCAAGCGGTAATGGCCAAGCGGCTTCCATTTCTTGTGATGCAAAGTCTTCTACTTCACGCACTAGCTCTTTATCAAGGGCAAATAACGCGTTGTATTCTTGACCAACGGCAACAAGGGCTGCGCCCGTCAATGTTGCTGCATCAATAATAAGTGGTGCACCTGTCTCACCTGCCGCCATAAGGCCATCAGCTAATACTAAACGACCTTCAGCATCTGTGTTTACAATTTCAACGGTTGTGCCATTTTTGTAGGTAAGAATGTCACCTAGTTTGTATGCATGACCGGAAATTAAGTTCTCAGCACAACATAAAAACAGCTTAATACGCTTTTCTACACCACGGTTAATGGCCAATGCTAAACCTGCGGTAACTGTTGCCGCTCCGCCCATGTCGCATTTCATGCCTAACATGCCTTCGCTAGACTTAATTGAGTAACCACCTGAGTCAAACGTAATACCTTTACCTACAAGTGCAGCGCTTACTGGTGCGTTATCATCGCCAGTTGGATTGTAATCAAGCTCAAGTAACACTGGTGGGCGTTCACTACCACGACCTACAGCATGAATACCAATCCATTGCTGCTCTAATAGCGCATCGCCTTTTATTATTTGGTAGCTAACATGTTCTGGTGCCAGTGATTGAATAAATTCAGCCGCTTTTTCTGCTAGGCTCTCTGGGTAAATGTCATCGGCGGTGCCGTTAACCATTTCACGTGCCCACGTTGCTGAAGCTTTTAAATCAGCAAGTTCTTTTAAATCAGATTGTGCATTATCAACAAACTCAACACCGTGCAGTACTTTTGGTGATACAAAGCCTTGATAAAAGGCCCATTGGCTCTCTGTACACCAAACATCGCCTTCAAGCACAACACTTTTAATACCTTGGCTTGCAATAGTACGACCTGCTTTTTGCACGTTTTTTAATGTTTCTTGCTCAGATAAATGAACCGTTGCGCCGTGTTCGTTAAAAGATAGTGACGCACTTTCGCCCCAGTGTCCTGGTGCCGACTGCTCGCTTAATTGAACAACAAATTTTTCACTCATGTTAGAATATCCTTGCACTTAAATGTATGGTTGAGTTTACTATAGCGCGCCTAAGTTCCCAACAGCTTGCGGTAAATAACCTCAAATAGTCCGCAAAGTCTTATTTTACTTAACCTGAATTCTGGTTATATAAGGAAGTCATTAATGAAGTACACCCCGCCATTACAATCTGCTACGTTATTAAAACGTTACAAACGCTTTTTAGCTGATTTAGAGCTCAGTGATGGCAGCACTTTTACCGCTCACTGTGCTAATACGGGGAAAATGACGGGCTGTGCTGACTCTGGTTTTAATGCCTTTTATTCCACCAGCAGTAACACCAAACGAAAGTACCCACAGTCATTAGAGCTGACGCAAAATAACTTATCACAGCTTATTTGTGTAAATACAGCCGTTGCTAATAAAGTAGTAGAGGAGGCGATTAATGCTGAAGTAATTAAAGAGCTGACAGGCTATCAACAAGTCCAAAGTGAAGTAAAATATGGCAGTGAAAACAGCCGCATCGACTTTTTACTTACCCACAACAGTAAAGCCAATTGCTATGTTGAAGTTAAATCAGTGACTCTCCTAAGTGAAGAGCATCCACAAAGCGGCCAAGGTTACTTCCCAGATGCGCAAACAGTTCGTGGGCAAAAGCATATTCGTGAATTAATCGAAATGGTAAAACAAGGGCATCGTGCGGTGTTACTATTTGCGGTGCTACATCAAGGGATCACACAAGTGAGTGCGGCGGCACATATTGATTCAACCTATGCACAATTACTTAGCGAAGCGATTGAGCAAGGCGTAGAAGTATTAGCTTATAAAGCCCGTATTTCTGCCAGTGAAGTAACTTTGGTTGAGAAAGTAGCATTTGTTGAGTAAAAAGAGCGCATTTAAACGTTGCTATTTCGCCACGCCCAAAAAATACTTAACCAAAAAGTAAAAATAAGTTGTTTTTATTGTTATTGCCCATATAACTACGCCAGTTTATAAACCAATACTGTGATAAAAAGTATATACAATACTTTTACTACTTTTATATCACCAAACAGGGTTAAGCTAATTCGATTATTTAAAAATAAATTTGCCTAGGGTATGAGTTTCTGTTATTTATACCGCCGGCTAATGCTGAGGCATTAAATTAAGGATTTAGGAGAGAGTTATGCCAGACCAAAAAAGACATGGTTTATTGGCTCAAGCCGGTTTAGAACCATACCAAGAAAAACCGGGTGAAGAGTACATGAATGATGCACAACGTGCTCATTTTAAAACAATTTTAGAAACTTGGCGTAATGATTTACGTAACGAAGTTGATCGTACCAAATCACACATGCAAGATGAAGCAGCTAACTTTCCTGATCCCGTTGACCGCGCAGCACAAGAAGAAGAGTTCTCATTAGAGCTTCGAACGCGTGACCGCGAGCGCAAATTAATTAAAAAAATTGAAAAAACAATTATATTAATTAAAGAAGACGAATTTGGCTTTTGTGAATCTTGTGGTATTGAAATTGGCATTCGCCGCCTAGAAGCGCGCCCTACTGCTGATTTATGTGTAGATTGTAAAACACTTGCTGAAATTAAAGAAAAACAATCTGGACGCGGCTAATTAATTATAGCCATGTCTTCTACAGCCGTTACTGCGCAAGTATCTAACTATCGCGGCCGATTTGCACCGTCTCCGTCCGGACCGTTACATTTTGGCTCACTTGTGGCGGCTGTAGGTAGCTACCTTGATGCAAAAACTAACCAAGGAAAGTGGTTAGTTCGCATTGAAGATATAGACACCACTCGCGTTGTAAAAGGCGCCGCCACCGATATACTAAATACCTTAGAAGCCTACAACCTCAATTGGGATGAAAACGTTGTGTATCAAACACAGCGTCTTACTATTTATCAAGATGCCGTTCACTCTCTGTCACAACAACAGCTTATTTATGCCTGCCAATGCTCTCGTAAGCAAATAAAAGCCCTCGGCGGTATTTATCAAGGGCAATGTAAACACAGCCAACTAAGTGAGCAAGGTCATGCCCTACGTTTAACTCAATGTCATGCAACCGTTGATTATAAAGACCTTATTCAAGGGCATATTGACGTTGACTCAGCACTCGCTCATGAAGATTACATAATAAAACGTAGTGACGGTTTATTTGCCTATCAACTCGTGGTGGTGGTTGATGACATTGAGCAAGGGATCAACCGAATTGTACGAGGCGCTGATTTGCTCGAGCCGACTGCGCGTCAAATTAGCTTATTTAAACAACTAAATTACCCTATTCCAGAATTTGCTCATTTGCCTTTGGCAGTAGCAAAACCAGGGTTTAAACTGTCTAAGCAAAATTACGCCCCTGCAATTTGCAAACAAAATCCAAAACCAACTTTAATAGCTGTATTTAAATTTTTAGGCTTGCCAATACATGAGCAACTAATGGATTTAACCTGCGAACAATTACTCGCTTGGGCCGTGACGCATTTTAACTTAAGCCTTGTTCCTGCTAAGCGCGAAATACAGATTTAACCTCCCTTTACGTATTACGTGGAATTAATTCAAATAAAATCGTTAAAAATGGCTTAATTTCAGCGCTGCAACTTAATTTTTTTACCTTGCTGGTATATGATAGCCGCCTAAATATATGCTAATTACATTAAATGGTAAGAATGACGCTTTAAGTGAATACTTGCTGTGATTTTGATTGCAATGGCGAGCCAATCAACCGCTTCTCTAGGAGACAGACTATTATTTCCAAGCTTTTTCAATTTTGTCGACAAATTATCGGCCCAAGTGCCAATAACGAAAATGTCGCAATCAGCAGTGAGCCGTTAGTGATCCCTAGAGGTGAGCATGGTATTTCTCGCAAACAATTTAGCCCAAATGCAATCAAAGTACTCTACCGCCTAAAAGATGGTGGCTATGATGCTTACTTAGTTGGTGGTTGCATTCGCGATGTATTGTTAGGTCAACAACCTAAAGATTTTGATGTTGTAACCAATGCCACTCCTGAGCAAGTAAAAAAACTGTTTCGTAACTGTCGCTTAATTGGTCGTCGCTTTCGTTTAGCGCACATTGTTTTTGGCCGTGAGATTATTGAAGTGGCTACAATGCGCGGCCATCACGAAGCACAAGAAGATAAAAATCAAATTAGTCAGTCAAGTGAGCACGGGCAACTTCTTCGCGATAACGTATTTGGCAGTATTGAAGAAGATGCAGAACGTCGTGATTTTTCAATCAACGCTTTGTACTACTCCATTAATGATTTTTGTGTTTACGATTACGCAAATGGCTTAGCCGCTATCAAAGCAAAACAAATTGAGTTAATTGGCGATCCTGAAACACGCTACCGTGAAGATCCGGTACGTATGCTTCGCGCAGTGCGCTTTGCCACTAAGTTAGATATGCAAATAGCACCAGCAAGCGAAAAACCGATTACCGAATTAGCGAGCTTGCTTGATAATATTCCGCCAGCGCGTTTATTTGAAGAAATACTCAAGCTATTTTTAAACGGCAAAGCACAGCAAAACTTTATAATGCTGCGTCAGTACGGTTTATTTAAATCGTTATTTCCTGAGCTAGACCGTATTTTAGATAAAAAACCAGGCGGACTTGAAGAAACCTTCATAAAGCAGATGTTTGCAAACACCGACATACGCATTAATGCAGATAAGAAAGTAACTCCTGCATTCGTATTTGCAGCATTATTATGGTTCCCACTGATTGAACGAACTGAAAAAATTCGACGCCAAGAGCAACTTTCAGAATACGATGCATTTGCTCAGGCAATTAATAAAGTACTTAGTGAGAATGCTCAACATATTGCCGTACCAAAACGCTTTACTTTAGGTGCTCGTGATATTTGGCATATTCAACAACGCTTAGATAAACGTGCTGGCCAACGTGCCTATCGTTTAACACAGCAGCCGCGCTTTAAAGCCGCTTATGATTTTTTACTATTGCGTGTTGATGCTGGTGAAACTGAGCATACAGAGCTGGCACAGTGGTGGACACAGTACTTAGGCCAAGATATTAATGGCCAAAAAGAAATGGTGCGAGAGCTTGGTCATCAAGGCGGTCCAAAACCACGTAAGCGACCTCGCCGTCGTACCACAAAAAAACCTACTGAGTAAATAATGCAACGTGTCTATTTGGGGTTAGGTGCAAACCTTAACAACCCTATTAAACAACTTGATAACGCTGTTATTGCACTTAAAAGCTTGCCAAGCAGCGAGTTTATAGCCTGCTCGCATTATTATGCGAGCAAGCCTATGGGACCACAAGATCAACCCGATTATGTGAATGCTGTCGCCTGTATTAACACTTCACTTGAGCCAGAGCAACTGCTTGATTTAACCCAAGCCATTGAGCTGGAACATGGGCGAGTTAGAAAGGCCGAGCGCTGGGGCGCACGCACATTGGATATTGATATTTTATTATTTGGTGAACACACTTTAAATACCGAACGTTTAACCGTACCTCATTACGGATTAACTGAGCGAGAATTTGTTGTTTACCCACTGCAAGAAATTGCACCGGAACTGATTTTACCTAGCGGCGCATCTATCCAACAGATAGCAAATACCCTACCGCTTAACGACTTACAACAATTACCACGGTAATTAATTAAGGCCATTGTCTGCGAGAATATTATGTCTAAAATAACCGTTTCAACTTTGAATAAAATGAAGGCTGAAAGTAATAAGATCACTGCGTTAACAGCATACGATGCTAGTTTTGCTAAGTTATTTCATGATAACGGCGTTGATGTTGTTTTAGTTGGTGATTCTTTGGGTATGGTATTACAAGGTGGCGACGACACCTTAGCGGTTACAAACCAAGAAATTGCCTACCATACTCGCTGTGTGCGCGCGGGAAGCCGTGACTTATTTGTTATAGCTGACTTACCGTTTATGACCTACGCAAACCCAAGCGACGCATGTAAAAATGCTGCAGAGCTGATGCGTGCTGGTGCTAATATGGTCAAACTTGAAGGCGGAGAATGGCTGTACGACAGTATTAAATCGCTAACCCAACAAGGTATCCCGGTATGTGGCCATTTGGGGCTTACACCGCAATCAGTGCATGTATTCGGTGGTTTTAAAATCCAAGGCCGTGAAGAAGCTCAAGCACAAAAAATTATTGCCGATGCAAAAGCATTAGAAGCGGCAGGCGCACAACTACTGGTGCTTGAATGTATTCCAAGCGCCTTAGCAAAACGCGTTACAGAGTCATTAAGCATCCCTACAATCGGTATTGGTGCCGGTAATGTAACCGATGGCCAAATTTTGGTTATGCACGATTTAGTGGGCATTTCTGCAGGTTATATTCCTAAATTTTCAAAAAACTTTTTACTCGAAACAGGCAATATGCCTGCCGCCGTTAAAAAGTATTGTAACGATGTCAAAAGCGGCGTATTTCCAAGCGCTGAACATGAGTTTAAATAATGCAGTCAATCACTGAAATTAAATCATTACGCAGTCAAATTAAAGCTTGGCGCCAGGCCGGTTTAAGTGTGGCACTTATTCCTACTATGGGTAATTTACACCGTGGTCATTTTTCACTGGTAGAAAAAGCAAAAACACTGGCCGACAAAGTGGTCGTGAGTATTTTTGTTAACCCAATGCAATTTGGCGCTAACGAAGATTTAGACAGCTATCCGCGTACTCTAGATGCTGATAAACAAGGGTTAGCCGATCTTGAAACAGATATTTTGTTTATCCCCAGTGTAGAAACTATTTATCCTAATGGTTTAGGCGCGCAAAGCTTTGTTGATGTACCTGGTATTTCAATGGGGTATTGTGGCGGTTCACGCCCAGGTCACTTTAAAGGCGTAGCAACTGTTGTTACGAAGCTATTTAATTTAGTACAACCTGATTACGCTTGTTTTGGTGAAAAAGACTTTCAGCAGCTACAAGTTGTTAAAACTATGGCCACTGATTTATCGATACCAGTAGAAATTATTGGTGTACCCACCATGCGTGAAGTTAGCGGCCTTGCCATGAGCTCTCGTAATGGGTATTTATCAACTGAGGAAAGACAAACCGCTCCTGTTTTATTTAACACCTTAAAACACTGTGCGCAGCAACTAAAAAACGGTAATAAAGACTTTGCCACACTGGAAAGTGAAGCGAAGAGCGCATTAGAAGACGCAGGCCTAAAACCAGATTATTTTTCGATAGCTCAACGAGATACATTAAAAGCTGCTACACTCGAAGATACACGATTTGTAATTTTAGCTGCCGCCTTTTTAGGTAGTGTTAGATTAATCGACAATATTCAGGTTGAAGTTTAATACTGGTGTGGCCTCATTTTAAGGATAAGCATGAAAACTTTTATTAAAACTAGCCTCGTGGCTTTTTCGTTTGCAGTTCTTGCTGGCTGCCAGAGCCAAGCGGGTAATCCAGCACTTAATCAATGTGCTCAACAAAGTTATCAATGTGAAACCAGCTGTGAGCAGCAAACAACCACCGATAGTCTTAAATCACAGGTCTGCTCATCAAAATGTATTGAGGCTTACAATCAATGCAAAGTGCAAGCTGAAAATTTAGGTAAAGCAACGAACTAAATAATCTTAAGTAAAACAAAAAAACCGCTCATTGAGCGGTTTTTTATTATTTACTTTGGTTGCTAGCTGCTTATTTCAAGCCTAACTTTTTAAGCTCTAATTCAACTAACTTTGCAGAAAGTGGCACATAACCATCTTTTTCTACAATTTTTTGACCGTCTTGAGAAAGTACCATCTTTAAAAACTCAGCTTCAACTGGGCCAAGTGGCTTATTTGGGTGTTTATTTACATAAACATATAAGAAACGTGACAGTGGGTATTTACCTTGTGCTACGTTTTCAAGCGTGGCATCAACAAAGTTAGTGCCTTTTTTAGATAACGGAACAGTACGCACACCCGATGTTTTATAACCAATGCCAGAGTAACCAATCGCATTTAATGACGCTGAAATTGACTGTACAACAGAAGCCGAGCCCGGTTGCTCGTTCACGTTATTACGGAAATCACCTTTACATAACGCTTTCTTTTTAAAGTAACCGTAAGTACCTGATACTGAGTTACGTCCGTATAATTGCACGTCTTTTGCAGCCCAATCACCTTCTAGACCAACATCACTCCAGCGATTTACTTGCTCTGATGCACCACATTTACGAGTTGATGAGAAAATAGCATCGATTTGGTCAATGCGTAGTCCTTCGATTGGGTTATCTTTGTGTACAAATACTGCCAACGCATCAATTGCTACTCGCACTTGTGTTGGTTTGTAGCCATGACGCTTTTCAAATGCTTCAATTTCTTTTGACTTCATTGCACGGCTCATTGGACCTAAGTTAGCCGTACCTTCTGTTAGTGCTGGTGGCGCAGTAGACGAACCTGCCGCTTGAATTTGAATATTTACATTTGGATAAATGCGCTTATATTCTTCAGCCCAAAAGGTCATCATGTTGGCTAATGTGTCAGACCCTACCGATGAAAAGTTACCTGATACACCGCTAATTTTTTGATACTCAGGAATACCGTCTTCTAATGCAACCGCTTGTGCAGATACAAATGTTGTAACAGCCACACCCATTGCGGCAACTAAGTTTTTAAATTTCATTTTGGGGTTCTCCAGTTTGTTCGTCCCATTTCCTAACTGTGGTTCACTCTAAAGTGAGTACATGACAATGGTGTGACTCTTAAATGACACTTTTATGACTGCTTGTGTTGCTTGTTACTAATGGCGAAATAACGATAAGTCTATCGCTTGAAAACGCGAAAGAAAAACAAGAACCTTTACCCAGCTCGCTGTGAATTTTTAATTGACTACCATGGCGAGTAAGCACATGCTTGGTAATAGCTAAACCTAAGCCTGAGCCACCTGTGGTGCGGCTTCTGGCTTTATCTACTCGATAAAAACGCTCAGTTAACCGGTTAATATGCTCAGGTGCAATACCATCACCATTATCGGTAACACTAAAACATGCTTGTTCATTATTGCGCTGCCAAAGTACCTCAATTTTACCGCCTGGTTTAGTATAATGAATGGCATTAAATACTAAATTTGAAAAGGCACTTCTAAGTTCATCCTCAGCTCCGGTAATATCAAGCGATGCATCAATCTTAAAAATAAGTTGATGGCCTTTGTCTTGATTAATTGATTGCGCTTCTGTTTCAATTAAGTTTAATAATCGTGGCACATTCACCGCTTTGTCATTACTGTGTCGCTTTCCCCCTTCGATGCGCGATAACGACAACAGCTGATTCACTAAGCTATCCATACGCTTACATTGCTCTAGCATAGTAGTTTGTGCTTTATTCCACATTGCAGGCGGGGGAAGTGAATCACTATCGAGCATTTCAAGGTAGCCGGTAACAACAGTTAAAGGGGTTCTAAGCTCATGAGAGACGTTTGCTACAAAGTCTTTACGCATCTGCTCAAGTTGCTTTAAGCGAGTAACATCGCGTACCACTACCAACAACTGTGTATTGGCATAAGGCATCACCCTAAACTCAAGAACTTGCTCAACACTGTGGCCACTTTCAAGCTCCAGAGCATCGCTAAACTCTTTACGACGCATATATTTAGCAAATTTAGGATCGCGAATTAAGTTATCTAAACGCTGACCATGATCAACCGGCCACTGTAACCCTAGCACTTTGAGTGCAAGCTGATTACACCACACAATTGATAAATCGTTTTGTAGCACAACAACGGCATCGGGCACGGCCTCAGCGCCGTCGCGAAAACGCCGTATTAGCTCTGCCAGCTCATTACGCTTTTTACGATTACGGTGCTGCAGCTGGTAAATACCCTCAAATACTTGCTCCCACGACCCTTCCCCTTCAGGCGGGTTAAAGCTGCGTTGATTATGCAGCCAGTCACTTAAGCGATAAAGCTGATGGTAATGCCACAAAAGTAGCGAAAAAGCGCCCAAAAACAACATCAAAAATGGGGCACCAATAAGCACCCCAATTAAAAGCAAAGGTATAAAATAGACAAACAGCCGTTTAGTTAACGCCTGCTTGTTAATAACTCGATACATACACGCTCTTTACCTTATAAACGCTAGCAGATGGTTTGACTATGCTAGGTTAATAGATTGTGACTTACGAAGTAAACTTATAATTTACTCGAAAAGCGATAACCAGCACCGCGAACTGTTTGTACTAAGCGGTCATGCCCAAGCGTAGCAATTGCCTTACGCAAGCGACGAATATGAACATCTACAGTTCTGTCTTCAACATAAACGTTAGTACCCCATACATGATCAAGTAATTGCTCTCGGCTATATACACGCTCAGGGTGGGTCATAAAAAAGTGTAACAGTCTAAACTCCGTTGGCCCCATATCTAGCTCACTGCCACCTGATGTCACACGATGCGAAATAGGATCTAAACGTAAACCATGTACTTCAATGGCCTCTTCAAGTGAGGTAGGAGCAACACGACGAATAACCGCTTTAATACGCGCCATTAACTCTTTAGGTGAAAACGGTTTTGTAACGTAATCATCAGCACCGACTTCTAAACCGCGTATTTTATCTTCTTCTTCGCCGCGGGCTGTCAGCATAATGATAGGAATTTGGCGTGTGTGTTCATTTTGTTTGAATTTTTTAGCGATTTGAATTCCACTACCGCCAGGTAGCATCCAATCGAGTAACACCATATCTGGATAAGGTTCAACCATTGCTGATATTGCAGAATCATAATCTTCTGCCTCAATGGCTTGAAACCCATTTTGTTCTAAAACAAAAACCAACATTTCCCTGATAGGTGCTTCGTCATCAACGACTAATACTTTACGTGACATTCCAATTTATCTCTTAGGCTATTGAGTAGGTTTCATTATTATGACTAAGTATGACATTTTTATTAAAGTGTAACGTCTAAATTAAAATGAGTGTAAAAAAAACACAAAATAGTGACAAAAAATAGAATTTGTCATATTTTTATCATCTTGAGCAGTAATAAAAAAGCGGTTTGCAGTAAAAAGAATCAATCATTAAAGTCACTATTTATGGTATCAACATGGGATCATCAAATTACTAACTAGCATCAATTTTCACGCTTAATAATAAAAGTTAGCACCTGCTTAACAGTGTTTAGATCAGGTTTATTATGATCTTAAATGCTGGGATCAGAGTTTTATCAAGCAGATCCCTTTACGGATCACTATTTTACCCACCAACAAAGCTAAACCAATGAATTTTTGTATGTTTTGTGCTCACTCTTTATAATGCGTAACACTCAAAAGTTTAAAATACGTCACTTTAAGCCTTTTACTTAGTAAAGTAATGATCCCAGATATGACAAGTTAGTAATCGAGTGATCCCTAATTAATAACTAGGTAAAATACTGATCCCTCATAGATCAAAAAAGCCAGCGCAAACGCAACTGGCTTTTTGAATGAGTGCAATAATATCGCTATTATTGGTCCATTACTTTATTTTTGGGTTTAGCTCACCGCTTAAGTATTTAAGGTGCATTTCATCTAATGAAATTGGCTTAATTTTACTTGCTTGACCCGCCGTACCAAACGCTTCGTAACGAGCGATACAAATATCAGTCATTGCTTGGGTTGCAGCAGCTAAAAACTTACGTGGGTCGAAGTTAGACGGGTTCATCGCTAAATGACGACGAATCGCACCGGTAGACGCTAAACGTAAGTCAGTATCAATGTTTACCTTACGCACACCATATTTAATACCTTCAACGATTTGCTCAACTGGCACGCCGTAAGTTTCTGGAATTTCGCCACCGTATTGGTTGATCACTTCTAACCACTCTTGTGGAACAGAAGACGAACCATGCATTACTAAGTGGGTATTTGGTATACGCGCGTGAATTTCTTTAATACGATCAATTGCTAAAATGTCATCGGTTGGTGGACGAGTAAATTTGTAGGCACCGTGTGATGTACCACAGGCAATAGCCAGCGCATCAACATGGGTTTTATTTACAAAGTCTGCCGCTTCTTCTGGATTTGTTAGCATTTGCTCAGTGGTAAGTTTACCCTCAGCGCCAACACCATCTTCTTCACCCGCTTCACCAGTTTCAAGTGAACCTAATACACCTAGCTCACCCTCTACAGATACGCCACACGCATGCGCCATTTCAACTGTTTTGCGTGTTACATCAACGTTATAATCGTAGCTTGAAGGTGTTTTACCATCGCTCATTAATGAGCCATCCATCATTACTGATGAAAAACCTAGCTGAATTGAACGCTGACATACACCCGGTGATGTACCATGATCCTGATGCATAACCACAGGAATATGTGGCCATTCTTCAACTGCCGCTAAAATCATATGACGAATAAAAGGTGCACCGGCATACGCACGTGCGCCCGCAGAACCTTGTACAATAACTGGGCTGTTTGTTTTATCAGCCGCTTCCATAATTGCACGCATTTGCTCTTGGTTATTTACATTAAACGCGGGTACACCGTAACCATGCTCTGCGGCATGATCAAGAAGTTGTCGCATACTGATTAAAGCCATTGGGTATTCTCCAATTTATCGGTAGTTATTTTACTACCTAGTTTGAACGGATTTGTTAGTTTGGCGCAATCACTGCGCCATGAATTAAAAGGTATATGACCTAAAATTCATATTATTAACGACTAAATAAAAGTGAGAGGTATTTACTCGTTAATTGTAGCAGATGTGGGGTTAGCACATCTGCTTTACGGCTAGCTAATACCCTAAGGTATTATTTAGCGCGTGATTCTAGCATTGCAACTGCAGGTAGTTTTTTGCCTTCTAAAAACTCTAAGAACGCACCACCACCAGTAGAAATATACGATACTTTATCACTAATGCCATACTTATCAATTGCCGCTAGGGTGTCACCACCACCAGCAATAGAAAATGCGTTTGAATCAGCAATCGCTTTTGCAATAGCGCGAGTGCCATTACCGAATTGATCAAACTCAAACACACCCACTGGGCCATTCCATACAACAGTGCCCGCATTAGCAATAATTTTTGCAAGTTGATTTGCGGTATCAGGGCCAATATCAAAAATCATATCGTCGCTGGTGACTTCACTTACATCTTTAAGTGTTGCTACAGCTGACTCTGAAAACTCATTACCCACAACAACATCTGTCGGTACCGGTATTTCACCATCGTTGGCTTTCGCTGCAGCGCATAAACGATTTGCTTCATCCATTAAATCAGCCTCATAAAGCGACTTACCTACAGGATGACCAGCAGCTGCAATAAAGGTATTGGCAATACCACCGCCGGTAACAAGCTGATCAACAATTTTAGATAACGAATCAAGTACGGTTAATTTAGTTGATACTTTAGAACCACCCACAATCGCCACTAACGGACGGGCTGGGTTATCAAGTGCTTTGCCTAAGGCGTCTAGTTCAGCCGATAATAATGGGCCGGCACACGCTACATCAGCAAACAGACCCACACCATGGGTTGACGCTTGTGCGCGATGCGCAGTACCAAAGGCATCCATTACGTAAACATCACATAATGCAGCGAGTTGCTTTGATAAGGCTTCGTCGTCTTTTTTCTCGCCTTTGTTAAAACGTACGTTTTCAAAAACAACCACTTCATTATCTGCAACATCAACGCCATTTAAGTAATCTTTTTCTAGGCGAACAGTTTGCTCAAGTGCATCATTTAAGTAATCAACAACGGGTGCTAATGAAAATTCGTCTTCGTATTGCCCTTCCGTAGGACGGCCTAGGTGTGACATAACCATCACTTTTGCACCTTTTTCTAGCGCAAGTTTGATAGTAGGTAGTGCAGCACGAATACGTGCGTCTGACGTCACTTTACCTGCTTTAACGGGTACATTTAAATCTTCACGAATTAATACACGCTTGCCGTTTAAATCTAAATCTGCCATTTTTATGACCGACATGAACATCTCCTTAGTTAACGATACTGAACCAATAAATACGTTTTAAATATTACTTAAATGCCATCATAGCACGAGCGGTATCAAGCATGCGATTCGCAAACCCCCACTCATTATCACACCAAACTAGTAATTTTATCAGCCGTTTATGACTAACACGTGTCTGTGTGCCATCTATAATACAAGAATGGGGATCGTGGTTAAAATCAACCGATACCAGCGGCTCTTCGGTGTAACTTAAAATACCCTCAAGCCTATCTTTAGCTTGTGCTTTAAGCGCACTATTAACCGCACTTAAATCTACATCGGTATTTACCGTGACACTTAAATCCATGGCGGTCACATTAATAGTCGGCACACGAACGGCAATAGCCTCAAAGCGGCCTTTAAATTTAGGTAAAATACGGTCGATACCACGGGCTAATTTTGTGTCTACCGGAATAATAGATTGGCTGGCGGCACGAGTTCGGCGTAAATCATGGTGATACGCATCAATCACTTGCTGATCGTTCATTGACGCATGAATAGTTGTAATAGCGCCAGACTCAATACCAAAGGCATCATCGAGTACTTTAATAACAGGAACAACGCAGTTGGTGGTACACGAACCATTAGAGACAATAGTATGCTCGTTTTTCAGCTCATCGTCGTTTATGCCATACACAATGGTGGCATCTACATCATTGTCAGCAGGATGGGAAAACAACACTTTTTTAGCACCTGCGGCAATATGTGACTGTGCATGCTCACGTGAGTGGTACACGCCAGTACATTCAAGCACCAGGTCAACATCTAGCGTTTGCCACGGTAATTCAACTGGATTTTCTTCACAAAATAATGCAATGGTGTCATCAGCAACGCTGATAGTGTCTTCACCTAGTTTAACTGGAAAAGTGAAACGACCATGAGAGGTGTCGTATTTTAATAAATGGGCAATAGCTTCAGGGTCGGCTAGTTCGTTAATTGCAACAATTTTGATCTCGTCGCTTAAGCCTGATTCGTATAGTGCACGGACAATATTTCGACCAATACGACCAAAACCATTAATTGCAAGTTTGATTGCCATGAAATATAAAATCCACTCTAGTTACGTACAGAGAAAGGCAGCGTCGCCTTTTAGATGGCGGTATTGTAATCGACCTTGCCTGTGATTATAAGAGCCAAGCATTAGAAACTTTAAATTAACGTCATAATCAACACGCAATGCGCTTTTACTTTTAGCTCAGCTAATAGGTATTTGCGGTATTTGCTATTTTAGTTTTAAATCAAACACCACGTTTATAGATGCTTTAACGCTTATTCTTGCACCTAAATATTGCTGCTGCTTAAATGGGTTCTCGTTAATTCTAGCAGCCATGCTATTTCTGTGGCTGGATAAAATAATGTGCTTAACACCGTTCGCGTCGTAATCTGAGCTACTAGAATTTGCACTAATACTATAAACGTTGCCAAGTTCAGCACCAAAAGACTGAGCGAGCTTATTTCCCTTCGCTTTTGCGTTATCTATTGCTAGTTGTGTTGCCTCTGCCTCTAACTGCTTGACTTTGGAGGATAAGCCATTAATTTTTTTGATATTGTCTATTTGTAAGCGTTGAGCAAAATCAATAAATTCATCGACTTTTTTAATATCTTTTAATGTGACTTTAACTGTTTTCAGAGCTAAATAATTATCGCTTAAAGCAATCCCTGATTCTGTACCAACCTTAGTGTATACCTTGCTTTTTAAACCCGATATATGAACATCGCCTTGGCCAAAATCATATTTATCTAATTCTTCAAGTAACACGCTAACTCGGCCATCAAGGTCACGTTTAGCTTCAAGTAATGTATCTTCAATGCTTTTTACTTCAAATATAATTTGAGCCATATCTGGCTCAACTAATACCTCAGCTGTGCCATGTACAGAAATATGACGATTAGTTGGCACGCTTGAATTAGCAAAAGTAATAAGAGGGAATAAGGTAATAAAAATAGCGGTGATGAATTTCATATTCGTTCCTTGAATTTTTAATAAAATACGCGTTCCCATAATTATACAAACAAGAATAAAAGTAAACTGCATGCAATTAAGCTTAGTGCATACTTTATAGTTGGGTTTCTTATAGTTGGGTTTCGCTGTCCTTAACCAACCTACGTTAGATCCCCTACTTTAAGTTCTTTACCGGCGCCTATTTGATGGCATTGGGCTAATAACAATTCAGCAGTGGCTTGTGCATCGGTAAGCGCATGATGGCAATGATAGCTTGGTAAATCGTAGCGATTACGGCATTCATTTAAGGTTAAATCATCTAATTTTATATCGCTTGCGTGTTGCAGTAAGCGCTTTTTTTCTATTTGTAAGGTATCGATGATCAGCTTAGGCCGCTGGGTGATCCCTGCATTTTTTAGTGCTAACTTTAAAAAGCCCCAGTCGAGCATGGCATTATGAAATACTAAAATGCAGTCACTAAAGTGAGCGCTTAAAGACATTAAAATACTCTGTAGGCTTTGCCCTTGTGCCACCGAGTCAGTACTAATGCCGTGAAAAACAGGGCTTTGCTCTAGACTTTTAACCTCTTTATTAACGATATGCTGCGATTGACTGTTTTTGATACATTGATTCTCAATCAGTACCCAAGCAACCGAGACAATTTCATGTTGTTTAGGATCAAGCCCTGTTAATTCCAAATCAATCACTAAATAACGTTGCTTTAAAGCACTTTGCGCAAGCAAATGACGACGCTTTAAGTATCGCGTAATAAGCAGCTTAACCATTATTGTTACAAACTCCCACGCGCAAATTTAAACGCCGCGCCTTGCTGCGCTTGTTTTATTAGGTAAAACGCTTCTTTAAGCTGATGACGTTCTAACGAATTGAGTTTGTCTGGGTTAATGCAATTACTAGGTAACCCTTCTTCATTTATTTGCGTGCGCAGCCGAAGCTGAGTTAAAAATCGCCAACAATCTTTTAAATTATAAATATCTTCTTTGCTTAATAGTGAATACTTTAATAAAGCATCCAACCTCTCTTGGGTGTTAGCACGGCGAATGCCTACTTTTAATGCATAAAGTCGCGCTAGATCGTTAATGATCACCACCCCGCGCTTTTTAAGATCGATGTACTTATGGTGTTGCTCTGTTTTTTCGGTTTTAAAGTTATTGAATAAACCAATCGGCGCACTGTTAGCGTTAACATCGCTGGCCATTGCCGCATAAAAAAGATCGTTGCGAGAAATATGGGTCAACTCTTCACAAAACTGGCTATAGAGTGTGGTTGAGCCTTCAATAAAGCGCAGATCAAAAAAGATTTTACAGTTGAGCATTGCATGGGGTGTGGGACTGGTGATCCACTTTAAAAACTTCGCCCCCCAATCACTAACACTCATTCGACACGCATCACTGCTAGCCATTATGTTACCAGGACAACGACGAATGCCGCACTCAACTAAGTTTTCACAAACAAATTCGCCCATCTGTTTAAAATATGCGTGCTGTTCATCGTTTAGACCATCAGGTAATAACAAGCCATTATCTTGATCTGAATGCAGTGTTTGCTCTTCGCGCGCTTGAGAGCCAAAACAAATAAAACTAAAACTGGTTGGCGCGGCGCCATGGTGTTGTTGAAATAAAAAAATTAGCCGCGAGGTCAACGCATCGGTTAAACCACTGAGTAACTTTCCGATCAGCGAAATATCATCAATATTATTTGAAAACCCTTTTAATAACTCAGGAATTTCTTTCGCGTAACGTTTTAAATCAGCCACATTATGGGCCTTGTAAATACGACCAATTAGCTGCACTGGGTCGCTTTTTTGTTGGCGTAGTAAGTCTGTACTGGTGATCATTCCTAGCGGTTTGTGGTTTTCGTCAAGCACAGGTAAATGATGAATATTATGCTTAAGCATTAAGTGCAGCGCTGAAAATACGCGGTTATTTTCAAATATAAACTTAGGCTTATTGGTCATAATACTATTGATAGCTTGCGCGGGATCCACTTCATCAGCAAGCACTCGGTTACGTAAATCCCGATCTGTAACTACCCCAACAAGATGCGAATTTTCGGTGATCATCATTGATGAAATCCCATGCTCTTGCATTTTTTTAGCACTATGACGGATGCTGGCATCGGGAGGCAGCGTAATCGCTTTGCGAGTCATGATCTCTGATATTTTACGCTCAGACCAGCTGTCGTTATTGCTTTTATAATGTGATGACAGCAATCGATTAGCATGAGCACGAACAAAGTATTGCTCGAATGCTTTATATTCTCGACGTAAGTAATCAAAATCCGTTTGGTCGAGCATATAGACAATGCCCTCTTTTTGTACTTCTAAACTGTTTTGTATTGAATCTCCCGTCAGTAACGAGGGATAACCAAAGTAATCACCTTGAGTTAAACGCGTTACCGTATCGCCTTGAGCATCCACTAAATCGTATAACCCGGAACGAATTAAAAATAATTTAGGCTGTTCACTGTTAAGCCATTGCGTTTGGTTTTCTCGGGTCAAATAAATACTATCGAGATGATTAACAAAATAACTGCAGGCGCTGTCCTGTAACATTGAAAATGGTGCTTGCTTGTTAATAAACTGCGCGACTTCCTGTTGCTCACTACTCATAAATCATCCTCAATAAAAAAGCGACTTAACCTGAAATATGGTTATTTAATATAGCGATTATTTAATGTAGTCATTATTTAAACAAATAAAAAGCCCGACTTAAGTCGGGCTTTGATGCGTTATATCATTAGATATATGGATTAGTGAGCATGCGCTTCACTAGACCCTTTAGGATTACGAATACCTTCAACCATTTCTTGAATTTCAACTGGTGTCGGTTGAGTCATTTTCATAACACCTGCAGCTACTGCAAAGTTAATGATCATGCCTACTAAACCAATCCCTTCAGGTGAAATACCTAAGAACCAATTTTCTGGGCTATTAAACTCTGGACTCACAAACTTGAAGTAGATGATGTATGCAGCAGTAAAGGTGATACCCGTTACCATGCCTGCAATTGCACCATGTTTATTCATTGATTTAGAGAAAATACCCATAATAATTGCAGGGAAGAAGCTCGCCGCCGCTAAGCCGAAGGCAAAGGCAACAACCGAGGCCACAAATCCTGGCGGGTTAATCCCAAAGTAAGCGGATATTACAATAGCAATCATCGCTGCCAACCTCGCTGCAAGTAATTCTTGCTTGTCGGTTATATCCGGTTTGAGTGTCCGTTTAAGTAAATCGTGCGATACTGAGGTTGAAATAACCAATAGTAAGCCCGCTGTAGTCGATAGCGCCGCGGCAATACCACCTGCTGCAACGAGTGCAATAACCCAGGCTGGTAAGTCGGCTATTTCAGGATTCGCTAGTACCATAATATCGCGGTCAACATTTACTTCGTTTGCGCTATTAGGGTCAGTGATTTTACCTGATGTGTAGAACATTTTGCCGTCACCATTTTTATCATTAAAGGTGATTAGACCCGTACGTTCCCAGTTTTTAATCCAAGCTGGTGCCTCTGCATACGCTGTACCGCTTCCGTCTTTACCATTTATTGTGTCAATCATGTTTACACGGGCAAACGATGCTACTGCGGGTGCTGTTGTGTAAACAATAGCAATAAACACCAGTGTCCACGCTGCTGAAATACGTGTGTCTTTTACGCGAGGAACAGTGAAAAAGCGAACAATTACGTGTGGTAAACCGGCTGTACCCACCATAAGAGCACCTGTGATTGCAAATACATCAATCATGCTCTTAGAACCTTCAGTGTATTGGCCAAAACCAAGCTCAGCACTTAAACCGTCAAGTTTATCCAATACATACATTCCAGAGCCATCACTTAGCGTGGCACCAAAACCAGTTTGTGGGAAAAAGTGACCTGTTGCCATCATAGAGATGAAAATAGCCGGTACTAAATAAGCAAACACTAGTACACAGTACTGCGCAACTTGCGTGTAAGTAATACCTTTCATGCCACCAAGTACGGCATAGAAGAAAACAATGATCATACCGATGTACACACCGGTTTCAATTTCAACTTCTAAGAAACGAGAGAACACTACACCAACACCGCGCATTTGACCCGCAATGTAAGTAAAACAAATAAAGATGGCACATAAAATAGCCACTAAACGCGCAGTACGTGAGTAGTAACGGTCACCGATAAAATCTGGCACGGTAAACTTGCCGAATTTACGTAAGTAAGGCGCTAAACACATAGCCAGTAGTACATAACCACCGGTCCACCCCATTAAGTAAACACTTCCGTCGTAACCCGCAAACGAGATAATACCCGCCATTGAAATGAACGACGCAGCACTCATCCAATCCGCAGCAGTTGCCATACCATTAGCTAGTGGAGGTACACCGCCACCAGCAACGTAGAATTCATTTGTTGACCCAGCACGAGCCCAAATTGCAATACCGATATAAAGCGCAAAGCTTAAACCGACAATTATAAATGTGAGTATTTGAACATCCATTGACTAGCTCCTATTCGTCTACGCCATATTTTTTATCTAACGTATTCATTTTGAAAACGTACACAAAAATCAAAGCCACAAAGGTATAAATCGCGCCTTGCTGGGCGAACCAGAAGCCAAGTTTAAACCCAAAAAAACGTACTTCATTAAGTACATCAACCAGTAATATGCCAAAGCCAAAAGAGACCACAAACCATACTGCTAATAATTTAAACAGTAATGAAATGTTTTCTGCCCAATAAGCTTTTGCTTGTTCTTCATTTTTAAAAGCCATTTTTATTTTCCCCTTTAAACATCACGATTGTGATGGGTGGTTTTTTATATTCGTTAACCAATTTAGCAATGCAATTCAAATATTGAATTGCGACAATGGTCGTAACAACATATTAACGTTTTCGTAAACTGCGCATGATCAATTAATAAACAACTCATGAACCACTTAAATTTCAGTAGCTTAATAGATTTTTATTGCTCAATTTTTTAGCCAAATTAAAACAAACCGTGGGAATAAGACATTAGTCTAACTAAATAGACAAAAACAAATTAACCCTTAAATATCATAGCTTTATTTTATTTATAGATAACATAAACAAAATGTATACTCCCTACTTTATCTGCAGCTAGGTATTGTAAATAAGCAAACTCCAACTGGCGCTCGCATCTTGAAATAGTTTGGGTATAGTTATGACAAATTATAAAAACACTCTACGAGGTTAAATAAACATGACAGCTGTACTACTCATTGTTGCCTTTGGCTACATAGGCGTGCTGTTTTGGCTGGCAAATTGGGGTGATAAGACCACCCCACTTGCCAAGCGTATTAGTCATCACCCATTTGTGTATTCATTTGCATTGGGAATTTATTGTACTTCGTGGACTTACTATGGCTCGGTAGGCACCGCTGCTACTAGTAGTTGGAGCTTTTTGCCTATTTTATTAGGACCCGCCTTACTGTTTTTTTTCGGCCAGGGCTTTTTACGTAAACTGGTATTGGTGAGTAAAAAACAAAATATCACCACTATTGCCGACTTTATTTCAGCGCGTTACGGCAAACGCCAAACCACTGCAATTATGGTGACCATTATTGCCTTATTGGCCACTATTCCTTACATCGCATTGCAATTAAAAGCGCTTAGTTCCAGCTTTTTACTTTTGCAAAATAGTAATCAGATATCTGGGGATATTTTGGCGTTATCAGCCACTTTAATGATGGCACTATTTGCTATATTTTTTGGCACGCGCAAAGTTGATGTAACCGAGTACCGCTCAGGCTTAATGCTTGCTGTGGCGTTTGAGTCGCTAATAAAGCTGTTTGCTCTGGCTGCTGTAGCAGGGCTTGCAATATATAGCTTATTTAATTTACCCGCAGAAAGTTCTGGCCAAGTCGCCGAGTCAATTTGGCTGCATTGGGCGCAGTTTGACTTTTTTAGCTTTAACTTTGTAGGTCAGTCGCTGATGGCGGCGGCCGCTATTATTTGTTTGCCACGGCAATTTCATGTCACCGTGGTTGATAACCAAGATAAGCGCCATTTATTTACTGCTCGCTGGGCTTTTCCATTGTACTTGTTATTGACCGCTGCAATGATTTTACCTATAGCCACCGCTGCTATTCATCCAGAAATTGGTCGTAGTTTATCACCTGACAGCTTTGTACTGGCACTGCCTATGCTGCACGATAACGCTTTTTTAACCACCTTTGTGTTTATAGGTGGGCTTTCTGCTGCCACAGCCATGATTGTTGTTGCAACGCTTACGCTAAGCACCATGATCTCCAACGACGTGGTGCTACCCTTAATGTTGCGTCGTAAATTTAAACGTAATTTAATCACCAGCAGCTATAAATCCCGTATTTTATTGGTGCGCCGCTTTACCATTGCTGGGGTGCTTATTTTAGCCTACTTCTATCAGCAATGGTTTGGTAGTGGCAGTGCGCTGGCCAGTATGGGGTTAGTGGCTTTCTCATTGGTGTCGCAATTATTGCCTGCTATTGTGGGTGGGTTATATTGGCGAAAAGGCCATGCTTATGGCGTTTATGCCGGGCTACTCGCAGGAGTCATTTGTTGGGTGCTATTTTTGATGCTACCTATTTTAGAAGCCCCTAACCCACTAGACAGTGAGCTACAGCAAACGCTTATAACTAGAGGCACCTTAATTGCGTTGTTTGCTAATATTGGCTGTTACATTAGCTTTTCACTAGGAGCTGAAGAGCGCTTAATTGATAAAATTCAAGCGGCAGCATTTGTTAATCCCAAAGATCAGGCCATTTTATCTCGTCGCTTAAATAAAAACGTAAAAGCCACGGTATACGACTTTAAAATTTTGCTACAAACCTTTTTAGGCATTCAACGTAGCCAACAAATTTTATCGCATTACGCACTCCATCACGATTTAAACGACAACAATGCACACCCTCGCGCTGATTTTATTGCCTACTGCGAACGCGCACTAACTGGTGTATTGGGTGCTTCCTCTGCGCAAGCACTTATTCATACAGTATCATCTGGGAAACGCATGGCGTTTGAAGAAGTGGTAAACTTTTTTGATGAAACCACACAGGCACTGCAGTTTAATCAAAACTTATTATTTACTTCACTAGAAAACTTAAGCCACGGACTCTCTGTGGTAGATAAAGATCTCAACCTCGTTGCTTGGAATAAGCGCTACAGCGAAATGTTTAATTACCCTGAAGGTTTTTTACAAGTTGGCCAGCCCATTGAAGAAATAATCCGTTATAACGCAGAGCGCGGTGAATGCGGCCCCGGTGAAATTGATCGCCATGTTGATAAGCGTGTTCAGCATTTAAAAAATGGCAGTTCACATCACTTTATTCGCCATCGTCGTAATGGCCAAGTTTACGAAATGATAGGCAACCCATTGCCTGATGGGGGGTTTGTAACAAGCTTTTCTGATATTACCAATCATATTAGTACGCAAAATGCGCTCGAAGAAATCAATATGGACTTAGAAAACCGTATTGAAGCGCGTACCCAAGAGGTGCAAACCATTAATAGTAACCTGCAAGCACAAATCGATAGTCGCGTACAAACAGAGCAAGCACTTACTTTAGCCAAACGCGAAGCAGAACAGGCGAATGATAGTAAAACTCGCTTTTTAGCACTGGCTAGCCATGATATTTTACAGCCGCTCAATGCGGCACGATTATATCTCGCCGCCATTGATGAAACTCAGTTAGATAGCACCAATAAAAATAACTTTAATAAGCTAGGTGATAGCCTCGATTCCACCGTGCATTTAATGTCGGCTTTATTAGAAATTGCCAAGCTAGAGCAAGGGGCGATGACCCCAAATCCTCGTCACTTTTGCATTGATGATATTTTAGACCCCCTTAAAAGCGAATATGCGATTTTATCGAGCGATAAAGGGCTTTCATTTAAAGTGCGTTCAAATAAACAAATAGTACACAGCGATATTACTTACTTGCGTCGAATACTACAAAACTTGCTGTCTAATGCGATTAAATACACCGAAAATGGCCGTGTATTAATTGCTTGTAGAAACAGAAAACACAGTTTACGGATTGAAGTATGGGATACCGGCCCTGGCATTAGCGATATTGAACAAGCAAAAATATTTAACGACTTTTACCGAATTGAAGCGGGCGATAATAAAGGCGTTGGCTTAGGTTTAGGGGTGGTTAAACGTATGGCTGATTTATTGAGCCTGCCGATTGATGTGGTTTCATTACCTAATAAAGGCAGCCGATTTAGCATTGAAGTGCCTTATGGTGATACGCAATTAGTACAGCAAAAACAAACCAGTCAAAATATAGTCGACAACCGCGCCGCGATAAATATTATTGCCGTTGACGACGATCCTGAAAACCTTGCCGCCATGGCCAGTCTAATGAAGCGCTGGCAGGCAAATTACACCCTATTCGATAGAGTAGACGCGGTGTTAACTTATGCAAAAGAACATAGGGCACCTGATGTTATTTTAATGGACTATCAATTAGGTAATGATTGGGATGGGATTACATTAATTAAAGCGCTACGCGAGATTTGGCAAAGCGATATTCCGGCTATTTTAATTACCGCAGTACGTGACACTGAGCTAAAACAAACCACCAAAGCCGAAAATATTCATTACCTGAGTAAGCCAGTAAAACCAGGCAAACTTAAAGCACTGCTAAATCACAGTACTTGACGATTAATAAGAGTTTAAGCCCAGTAAGTACTGGGCTTAAACTTAACTATGACTGCGCTTTCTGAGTTTTTGGAACAACCAACTAAGCCCAACCAGCGACAACCCTAAACCAATGAAGGATAATGCTTTTAGAAGCCCCGTTAAGTTTGCCATATCAATTAAAAACACCTTAACAATTACAGCGCCAAGAATACCTAAACCAACATTTTGCAGTAACCGTTGCTGTTTTAAATGCCCGGCTATCACCACCAGTGCACCCAGTAATAACCAAATAACCGAATAGCTATATAGTTCGGCGTCACTGGTTGCTTTATCAAGATAAATGAAGCCACCTTGCCAATATTGGCGGATCAAGGTATTGATAGCTAACAGGGCTAATAAACCAGACACACCGAGTGTAATTTGACTCAATTTAGCATTTAACGATTTAACTAAACTCGCTAGCCATAACGCCAGCAGGCTCGGTACCAACCAAATTAAAATCACCCAGTTAAATATTGGCGTTTCACCAACATAAAGACGCATTAATAACGGATTATTATCCAGCGTTGTATTGATTAATAACAAGCCAGCTAACGCTGATAAAATCAAACCTGCAGTGCGGTATAACTTACCCAGCTGCCCAGCACTTTGCGCGCGATATAAATAAACGCAGCCTAAAGCAAGCAAGTTACAACTGAGCAAAACTTGCTCATAAAAACTTAAAGAAAACAGCTGAGGGTAGTGCCCTACCAGTTGATAACTGGTCTCGGTTGTCACAAATAACGCTAAACAATGCAGTGCTGCTCCTTCAAGCCATATTTTTAGTTTTGAAGTATTAAAACATTTAGCCGCTGCAAAAAATAACCCTATACACAGCGGGTAAACAACTAAGCTCCAATGCAAACCAAATATGCTTAGTTCATCATAACTAGGCGTCCACGGCGATAAGGTAAGGCGTAAAAGTAATGCTGCCACAAGGGCTTTTATTGGCCAGTGTGGCATAGCCACATTGTATTTTTTTATCAGTAAGCTCAGCAGTAATACTTGAACAGCCAGTGCAATGGTAAGGCCGCTATCACTCAGTAACATTGTAATTGCTAAGGTGATATTGGCGTTTGCCCCCACCCAATAACTAAAACGCTGCCATAAAGTTGTATTATTTTGCGTAAATTTAATTAACACCGCACTCATTAAACATAGCAACACCGCCCAAAGTGGGTAAGCGGTTGCTAAAGCCGTGTTTGGGATCATCGCATACAAAGTGCCAACTAATGCAAACATGCTTAATGAAGCAAGCAAATGAAAAGCTAATCGTTTTGGGTATTTATTACCAAAATAGAGTCCATAGCCACTTAGCCCCAGAGCAAGTAATAAGCCTAGCCCGTATTCGTTTTTAAAAATGAATAACGCGTCATCAAAGGCATAAGTTTGTTTAGCACTGACCACTAATAACAGTGCAATTAATAAAGAGACAGCCTGCCATGCATCCCAACGGCTATTTTTTAGCACTAAAAATAGTAACAAAGCGATGCTTAACAACGCCATAATTTGCCACTGAAAATTAAACAGACTCACCAGCATGGCAATCATTAAAGGAGCAATAAAGGCTGTTAATAATCCGTGATCTGGAAATAAGTTAACTAACCGTTTAAAGCTGTGTGGGCGTACTTCAAGGGTATTAAAGCCCAAGCCTAAACGTGCAATAGCGATTAAGCCTAAAATGCTTAGTAACGCATAAGCGCCTATTAACCACACTGTGTTATAGGTAAATAAAGTTAGCCCAACCAAATACCAGCCAATATGCCCTACCCATAGTAAATACCACAGCCAAACACGCTTTACTTTATGTGCTACAACTGCTGCGGCAACACTCACAAGGGCAACATAAATAAGTAAAGAAAATAACTGCCCACTGCCCGTATTTACCCAAACAGGGACACTGTATGCGCCTATAATGCCTATTACAGCAAGTAAAGGGCCTAGCTTTATTGCCATTGCACTAGCACACACAGCAATAACTGCTAAGCCAATAAATGCCCACTCAGCACTTAGCATGCTAAAGCTGTTATAGGCCAAAAACATTAAGGCAAAACAAGTCATAAAGCCGCCACTGGCAAGGGCTGCAGGAATGTAATTATTAAAGCCTTCAAAAACGATACGTTTATAATGTAAATAATACGCTGCTGCGATTAAGCCAATGCCAAATAATCCACCGGCACTGAGCCTCATTGCAGGTGAAAATAGCCCCGCCTCTAAACTGTATTTTGCTAAAAACACGCCACCTAAAGCCAAAGCAATAGCACCAATCCAGGTCATCCAATTTTTCTCGAAGCCTGCACGTAATTGTTTAAAAAGCAGTTCAATACTCGATGGTTTTTTAGTTATCGTTTTACGAGGTGGTGGAGGTTTAATGCTCGCTGGTTTATTAACAGCAGCAGGAATATCTGAGCGGTTTAGAGGTATTGCGTTATCTACTTGAGGGTCAGCGGAGGATTTTTCATTTTTTGCTGCATTTGAGTTTAACTCGAACTGTAATAGTTTTAGTTTTAATACTGCAACCTCTTGTTTAAGGGTGTTCAATTGCACTAAGGCCACTAATCCACAAATAGCCCCTGCAACAATCGCAATAGATACAATAATTGCTAATCCGATTAACTCATCCATACAGTCCCTTTTTTATCTCGCAACAGAAGTCCCAAAAAACAGCATGAGCGAAATCTATTTTATAAAATTACTATGTTTAAGCAACCTCAAGGCGATCACGGCCTGCTTTTTTGGCTCGGTATAATGCCTGATCTGCACGTTTCATTACATTGTCAAAGGTCTGTTCGCTACTTCGGTGCGCAATACCTATACTAACCGTTAAAGAGCGTTGGTTTTGTACTGTAACAGTTCGAGCAGTCTCTAGAATAGTCTGCGCAAAGTTAAGCACTTCATCAAGCTCATAACTAGGCAGGTAAGCGGCGAACTCCTCACCGCCTATGCGAGCAAAAATATTTTCATTTTTAAAAAGATGGTTCACTTTATCTGCGAACTGTTTAAGCACCCGATCGCCCACATCATGGCCAAAATCGTCATTAATACGTTTGAAATGATCAATATCTATAATTAAAACAGTGTAAGGATTATTAACAACCTCCTTCACATGCTGATAAAAACAGCGTCGGTTATACACTTTAGTTAAATCATCTATGATAAATTCTTGCGCCAACCGAGTGTGCATTCGCTGCATAAAGTGCATAGTTTTAAATAAACCATAAGCGGTAATTAACATGCCCAATGTGCGACATAAATCTTCAATGTAGTTGCTCACCCAATAAGGTTGGCGTGTCACTTCATCAAGCACATCGGCAGTAGAGCCTACAATCCATAACATTAAACCGATACTGACATACACGTAGGCTTTTTTAGCTAACTGTGAGCATTGCACCACAAAGAAAATAGTAAAAATGACCACTAAGTTAATAAAGTCAGTGGTAAAGCCGTAGAGATTTTGCTTGAAATCCAATAAAGGAAAGCGCATTAACGAAAAAATTGAAAAGCCAATAATAAACGCCAGCGTAGCTAAAATTAACAGTTTGTTTAATCTGGTAATTTTTACAAAACGGCTGAGCTTGAGGCTCACTTTTTCCGGATTCATCATAGGCTGTATTTAAACTTATTATTGTTGCTAAAAACTATACCATAAACTAAAACTGATTAATTTAAATTAATGTGCTAACACCCCAGCCAATCGCAACTAAAATAGTTAACCCAATCATAGTCTTAGTTTTGTGCTTGCTGATAATACGCTCAGCTTGATTGCCCGCATAATACACCACGATTGCCAAGCCGAAATAACGTATAGAGCGAGCAATAGCGCTTGCTAATAAAAACAGCGCCAGCGAATACTTAGTTGCGCCAGCGGCCAGCATCGCAATTTGAAACGGAATAGGAACGATACCTAGGCTTAACACAAACCAAAATCCTTGTGCCTGCATTTTTTGTTTTACGTTTTCAAACTGCTCAGGGCTTGAGAATGTGTTGATAACCCAATCGCCAATGATATCAAATAAGTAATAGCCTAAAGCATAGCCAAATAACGCACCTACAATACAGCCTAGTGTTGCCATTAGGGCAATTTGCCAAAGCTTTTCCCGCCTTGCTTGCATAAGCGGTACCAGCACCGCCTCGAGTGGAATGGGAACTATGGTGGATTCTAAAAATGAGGCGATAGTAATCCCACCCAGCATATTTTTAGACTCAATAAACTGACGTGTTTTTTGCTTGAGCTTTTTTTGTATAGCCATAAACGTCCTGTTAGCAATTAGGTAAGTGATTAAATCATCTCATAATTAGGTTAATGCTACCTGAAGAAATACAGTCAACATAGTAATCAGTAAAAGACTGCTTTATTATCTTTATATACCATTATACTTTTAAAATTTTCACAATATGCAAACTGCTCGCTACATTCCTTTTAGAAAACACGACATCATTACAATGTGCGCCAAAGAGCTTACCAAAGACCAACAAACTTCTTTTAAGCAGCTTTGTGAACTTTTAGCCAGCTTAATTCACTTTCAGTACCATGGCACACTTGAGTCATTAAAAAACAATTACGCGCCTTTTGACCCAAATAGCGATACTCGTTTAATAAACAGCGTGACTGATGAGCAAAAAGCCCAGTGCCAACGCGATTTTGCTAAAGATTTCGCCAACGTATTAAATGCGGCTAATTTTGAAGTGATCACCCATCAAGACCTACAAGATGCATTAAACGAAGAATCGCTTTTTAAAGTTCGCCTTGAGGTAGAGTTTGAGGATTTTGAAGAAGTGGTTTTTTATCGCCGTGGCGAGTCACAGCTGAGCGAAACCATAACCAGTTTTTGGGGGTTACGTAAAAAGCCACTGTATTTTACCAACTACGATCGCGTAGCAGTATTTATCCGTTTTAAAGATAAAGCCTATTTTGAATCAAAAAATAAACTACCTATGGGGTTTGAGCCCAGCTCAACCATAGTAAAACTATTTCAAAATGTGCCAAAAGCTGACTTAGAAATGCTATTTCCTAATAGCGAAGTACGAATGCGCCCTATTGATAAAGTGATTATTGGCTCATCGGCACTTATTGGCGGTGCGGTAGTATTAGTTACCAAACTGGGCGCCTCATTACTTTTACTGTTTGCTTTGTTTACATTTTGGGGAGGGTTTAGTGATAAAGCCGTTACCATGACTCAGCAGCACTTTATTACGTTAGCCATTGGTATTGGCGTATTTGGCAGTTTTGTGTTTAAAGAGTGGAGTAAATTTAAAAACCGTAAAATTAAATTTATGAAAGCGCTGAGCGATAATCTGTACTTTAAAAACCTAGATAACAACGCCGGTGTTTTTCATACACTAATAGACGCCGCCGAAGAAGAAGACATTAAAGAAGCCCTACTGGCCTACACGTTTTTACTAAAATCTAAAAATGGCTTAAGTGCTCACGCACTTGATGAGCAGATAGAGACGTGGTTTAAAAGCAAGTACCAATGCGAGCTAGATTTTGAAATTAGCGACGCGCTTGAAAAGCTTGAACGTATGCATTTAGTAACTTGCACAAACACCCTATATAACGCGGTAAATCTAGAGCGCGCAAAAGCCATATTAGATGAGCGCTGGGATAGCCTATTTCAATATAACTAAGCAACTCCTTACTTAACAAAAAAGCAGCTGACACTTCAGCTGCTTTTTACGTTATTACCTAATTGGTAATTAGCTAAGCTGTTTACTGCTTTTTAAATTTTGCATGCACTAATTTATAAAGTG
Organism: Pseudoalteromonas sp. S1612; assembly: GCF_005887175.1. GTDB lineage: Bacteria > Pseudomonadota > Gammaproteobacteria > Enterobacterales > Alteromonadaceae > Pseudoalteromonas > Pseudoalteromonas undina. The sequence continues at coordinate 60,681 of NZ_PNDH01000031.1, forward strand.
CTGGTAAAATTAACAATGTGAGCAAAGTGGATGACATAATTCCACCTACCACCACGGTTGCCAAAGGCCGTTGTATTTCAGCGCCGGTACCGGTATTTAGCGCCATAGGTATAAAGCCTAAACTAGCCACAAGCGCGGTCATTAGCACTGGGCGTAATCGCTGCAATGCCCCGCTATGTATTGCATAATATAAGCTTAACCCCTCATTTCGTAATTGCTTAATGAACGACAACATCACCACACCGTTTAATACCGCAACACCACTTAGCGCAATAAACCCCACACCCGCTGAAATAGAAAGCGGCATATCTCGTAGCAATAATGCCAACACCCCACCGGTTAGTGCCAGTGGTACGCCACTGAATATAATGAGTGAATCACGCAGCGATCCAAAAACACTATAAAGTAAGCCAAAAATAAGCAATAAAGTCACAGGCACTACCAACGACAAACGCTTACTCGCCGATTGTAATTGCTCAAACGTACCGCCGTATTCAAGCCAATAACCGCTGGGTAGGTTAAGTTGTGCGTTCATAGTCGCTTGGGCATCTCTTACAAAGCTGGCTAAATCGCGTCCTGTTACATTAGCTGTTACTACCACATTGCGCTTGCCGCTTTCGCGATTTATTTGATTAGGGCCTTTTTCAATACTGATTGTAGCCACTTCTCCAAGCGGTACAAATGCAAGTTCAGGGTTACTACTTTTAGGTAACGCAATAGGTAAACGCGCGAGTGCAGAGACATCTTCAGACCAACGCTTATCTAAGCGCACCAATAACGAAAAGCGCTTATCACCCTCATAAATTAGCCCTGTTTGCACCCCACCAACAGCAGCGGCAAGAGTTTGTTGAATGTCGTTTACGGTTAATCCTAATAGCGCCATATGGTCTCGCATTGGGGTAACAGAAAGTGTAGGCAAGCCCTCCATTTGCTCTAAACGAACATCAGTAGCACCGTTTATATTTCGCATTAAACCGGTGGCTTTTTCGCCAAACTGCTTAAGTATGGCTAAATCGTCACCATAAATACGCAGTGCTACATCGGCACGCACACCGGCAATTAACTCGTTAAAGCGCATTTCTATAGGCTGAGTAAATTCATAGTTATTACCAGGTACCTCATTCACACGATGACGAATTTGCTGCACTAACGCGTCTTTACTTAGTGACGGATCAGGCCATTGCTCACGCGGCTTTAACATTAAAAAAGTGTCGGCAACATTAGGCGGCATAGGATCGCTGGCGACATCTGCTGTGCCAATCTTTGAAAATACGTTCGCAATTTCAGGCTGCTCTAATAAAGCCTGCTCCAACTGCTTTTGCATTTGCACCGATTGTTCAATACCGGTGCCAGTAATACGCAACGCATGCATTGCAATGTCACCTTCATCTAGCTGCGGTAAGAATTCGGCGCCCATATTTTTAACTTTAAAGCCAAGCACTAATACCAAAACAGTGGCAATACTCACCATCAGCCACGGTAATTTAAGCGATAAGCTAAGCAGTGGCTCGTAGATTTTTTTAACGCCACGCATTACTGCGTTTTCGCTTTCATCTACTTTACCACGCACAAATACGGCAATAGCCGCTGGCACAAAGGTGACAGCAAAAATAAGTGCACCTATTAACGCGGCAACCACGGTAAACGCCATAGGCTGAAACATTTTTCCCTCAACACCACTGAGCGCAAATAGCGGTAAATACACCAACATAATAATTAAAATACCAAATACTGCGGGGCTAAACACTTCTTTGGTGGCTGAAGTTACAACCTCTAAACGCTCACTGAGCGTAAGTAAGCGGCCATGTTTATGTTGAGCTATCCCTAATTGACGAAGGCAGTTTTCAACCACAATCACCGCGCCATCAACAATTAATCCAAAATCGATTGCACCTAAGCTCATTAAGTTACCCGAGACTCGATTGCCCACCATGCCTGTAATAGCAAATAGCATACTCAGCGGAATAACCATGGCGGTAATAAGCGCACCAGTGATATTCCCAAGCAATAACAATAAAATGACGATGACCAATACCGCACCTTCAAACAGGTTTTTTTGTACTGTGGCGATAGTTTTATCAACCAGATTGGTGCGGTCATAAACAGGCTCAACAATAACCCCTGCAGGTAAACTTTTTTGTACTTGTATAAGCTTATCAGCCATGGCTTTGGCAACCACACGGCTATTTTCACCAATTAGCATCATCGCCGTGCCTAATACGGTTTCCTCGCCATTATAGGTAGCCGCGCCAGTTCTTAGTTCTTTTCCTAAGTATACATTTGCCACGTCCTTAATTCGCACAGGAGCATCATCACGCTTAGCAATAACGGTGTTTGCTATATCCGCTAATGTTTTTAATTGCCCAGGGGAGCGCACTAAATATTGGCCGTCAAAGCGCTCTATATAACCGGCTCCGCGATTGCTGTTATTAAGCTCAAGTGCACTAATAACATCGTTGATTGTTAGCTTATAAGCGATGAGCTTTTCTGGTATGGGCGCAACTTGGTACTGGCGCTCAAAGCCACCTTGGCTATTTATTTCAGTTACGCCTTTTACTTTTAAAAGCTGCGGACGAATAACCCAGTCTTGTAAAGTACGTAAATCTTCAGCGCTGTAAGGCATACCATCACTTTTTAACGCATCGGGTTTTGCATGCACGCTATAGGTAAATATTTCACCTAAACCACTGGCAATAGGTCCAAGGTTTGGCTCAACATTATTAGGTAAATCGGCGCGAATACTTTGAATACGCTCACCAATTTGTTGACGCGCCCAATAAATATCGGTGCCTTCATCAAAAATAATGGTTACTTGAGAAAGCCCATAGCGAGAAAGCGAACGGGTATAATCAAGCTTAGGAATACCCGCCATCGCTGTTTCGACTAAGTAAGTGATACGCTGCTCAACTTCAAGCGGCGTAAAACCAGGCGCTTTAGAGTTAATTTGCACTTGTACATTGGTAATATCGGGTACAGCATCTACCGCTAAGTTTTGGATGTTATACACACCAAACCCAGCAAATAAAAATGTCAGTGCCAGTACCATCATGCGGCGTTTAACCGCAAAAGAAACAATCCAGTTAATCATGGTACCTCCTAGTGAGCGTGACTTGCGCCGCTTTTTAAAATATCGGCTTTGATCACATAGCTATTGGTTGTGACGTACTCGCTACCTGGGCTTAAACCCGCAATGACTTCTACCCACTCGCTACTTTTTGCGCCTAAAGTAACAGGGCGTACTTCAAACACACTATTTTTACGCACAAACACACTCGCCATACCGTTAAACTCCTGAATAGCCTCAGGCTTTACACGCACGTTAGCATTAACCTTATCGATACTGACATCACTATTAACATGCATACCTGGACGCCAATGACCATCAGGGTTATTAAGCTCAATACGGGCACGTGCAATGTGCCCGCCAGTCATCATAGGTGCTATAAAAAACACCTTACCTTGGGCATTTAAATGATGATGTAAATCGTAAACGATAGCGCTTTGACCAATGGCTAGGTTTTCAATATTTTCAGGAAAGGCTGAGAGCTCAACCCATACTTTATCAAGGTTCACGACTTGCATTAGCGCACGAGCACTTGCCAGTTCGCCACGCTTTAAATATTGTTCGGTTACCACACCGCTAATAGGGCTTTTAATGCTGTAGTTTTGCAAAGTTTCGCGATTGGTGACGCTGGCCAGTACATCGCCTTTTTTAACGTTTTGACCAATACTGACAAAAATATCGCTGATCAATCCGGTATATGGCGCCATAATTTCTACTGTGCCATGCTGTGTCGGTGCAATAACACCAAACAGCGTGTCGGAAATATCAACCTCGCCACTTTGTGCTATCTCTGTTTTAATGCCCGCACCTTTAATTGCTCGCTCGCTAATCACAGTGCGGCCTTCGTGCTGAGAGTACTCAAAGCTAACGCGCTCACCTTTATAATTGGCAGTAATCAAAAGCTCAAATGAATGTGGTTCATTTATCGATTGCGTGCTAACAAGGTAGCCATTCTCACGGGTAAATTGTATTTTTTGTGGCGCTTCTACTAAGCGTTTTAAGTTCATTTCTATACTTAAATCGTTTATATCTACCGGCTGTTTTTGCTCATAACCATATACGCGCAGCTCAACTTTACTTGCCAATTCTTGCAGCTTTAACTCAAGAGTGAGCTTTTCGTTGGTTAATAAAAAGCCGCCGTGTGGACCTTGTTTTTGGGTTTGCTCTGTTTGGTCATGTTCTGCTGAGGCAAATACATGTGTGCTTGTTAAGCTAGCTACAAACGAGAGAAATACTAATAATGCGATAAAAGTGTTGTTCATGATTGAAAAGTCTCAGTTAAAGATTGGCCAGTTAAACGCTCAAGTGCGAGATGGGTCTGATATAACGCTGCATATGTATTAATCAAAGCGCGTTTAGAGTCAAAAAGAGCTTGTTGAGCATCGAGCAATTGCAACACCGAAATTTGTCCGCGTTGATAGCTTTTTAAACTTTGCTCAATGAGTGTTTGGGCTTGGGGAATAACTTGCCCAGATAACAACTGTGCCTGTAACATCTTACCTTGGTAATAGGCATACAAAGTACGAACTTGCTGACGTAATTGAACCCGTAACAGTCCTTGCTGCTCACGTAACAATGCTAACTGACTGTTAGCTGCTTCAATATTACCGCTATTTGAGTTACTCAATTGCAATGGCATTGAAAACGAAAACAGCAACGAACTGGTATTGTTTTGCTGGTTGTAGCTCACGCCTGCACCTATATTAATATCGCTTTGCCCATTAGCTTTTTGCAGCGTTAAGTTGGCCGCTTGCTGTAAGTATTGCTGCTGTAACATAGCAAAATCAGGCGCTTGGTTAACCGCATCAAGTAACCCTTGCTCAGACCTAAGCGGCATTAATGTATTAATATTCCCAGCTAAATCCGTGTAATCATGTTGCTCACTCCACAGCTCATTAAGCGATAAACGTGCTCGCTCAAATTCACTATTTAGCTTAGCTTTATCAAGCTCAATTTGGCTAAGCGCATAACGCATGCGGGTTACATCCGCTTGCGATACAGCGCCAGCATCAGCTCGCTGCTTTATTGCTTTAAGTGCTTGGCTTACAACCTGATGTCGTTCGCTATTGAGAGAAAGTAAGGTTTGAAATTTAAGCGCTTCGTAATACCGCTCACCAGTGGTTGCCAATAAGGCTAAACGAGTATTTTGATATTGTATTGCTTGGGCTTTAATGTTTGCCGTAGCGTAATTTATGCGGCTTTGGCGTTTATTCCCAAGCTCTATAAGCTGGCTAAATGCCAAGGTTATTTCAGCGTCTTGCACACCACGTGCATCGTTTGTCCCCAGCAGATTTTCAGCTTCTATATTTAAGATAGGGTTAGGCGAAAGTGCAGCTTGAGATTTAAGCGCGCTGAGTATTTTTTGATGATAAGGGTAGCGTTTTAATAGCGGATTTTGTTGCTCGGTATTTATCAACGCTTGTTTTAGAGTTAGTGTTTTAACATTTGCAAACGCACTAAAAGCAGGCAGCGAGCACAGCATCACCACCAACATAATTGATTTTTTATTCATATAACTTGTCCGTTTTTAATAAACAGAGTTCACTTGCAAACCATTCACAACCTACGCAAAAGATAGCGACAGTGTAAATTGCTCAGCAATCTAAACATGCCTATAACGGCCCATAAAACACTTATGTGTAGGCAGCTAAAAGCACAGTAATTAATTGAAATTAAATTAAGAACTAGCTAAATGAATTCGGTGGCGGTACGTCTGGTGGATAATGTAAGCCGTGATAGCATATCGCTAAAGTTGGTTTACTTTTCTCGGGAGTTATTGAGTGATTTGAGCTGTGGCTATAACCACTGTGGCAATGCTGGTGAGCATGTATTTCTGTTGTTGGGGCATTATCGCTATCATCAGCAGATGAACCTAGTTGCGATAATGAGCTATTTACGTGGTCAACGTCTTCTTGTAAATGGTACGCGGCGCCGTCACAGCTTATAAAGCTATGCACAAGCACAAGTAACATTACAATTAAAAAACGATTTGAACGCACAGTTAAACGAATTCCCTATTGAAACACACGATTAGATAAGCTCATTACTCATCTAAATATTATTTTCTTCAATACTGTACCTGAAAACATCAAAAAAAGTAATGCAGCAAAATAAAATTTTATTTCATTCAATCTTATTTTGCTGCAAAAAGCCGCTAACCAATGTTAGGGGTCAATATTAACCGTTATTAAGCAACCGCTTGTTCTAAAATTTCACGGCTTTCTTTTAACGTAATAGCTTGGTTTTCTCCAAGGGCAACCATGCCATGCGCTTCAAGCTTGCCAATAATATTATCAATGGCAGCCGCTTTGTCATCACCATGCTCAGTAAGCTCAGTGGCTACATCAAGACTGTGGTAAAACGCTTCAATCGCTTGAATTGTTTGCTCTGCTAAATCATCTGTTTGTGCAAGACCAAATACGTTTTTACCCATTTGTTCTAGTTTTGCTTTTTTAACTGTAAATTGGTTGCGCAGTAAAGAAGGCTGAACAATAGCCAGTGAACGTGCATGATCAACGCCGTAAGCAGCTGTAAGCTCATGGCCAATCATGTGGGTTGCCCAATCTTGTGATACGCCAGAACCAATTAAGCCGTTAAGTGCTTGGTTTGCAGCCCACATAAGGTTTGCACGCCATGCATCGTCTTGGTTTTCAAAGTTATCACCCAATGTTTTAAGCGCTTTTAACAGTGCCTCTGCATAACCTTCTTGAACAAGTGCACCTTCTGGGAATGTTAGGTACTGCTCACAGGTATGTACCCATGCATCTACTAAACCATTTACAAGCTGGCGCTGCGGTAATGTTTTCATTACATCAGGGTCCATAATGGCAAATTTTGGTAATACTTCTGGAGATGCAAACGGTAGTTTTTGCTTCGTTGCTTCTTTGCTTACCACCGAGTTTTGGTTAGATTCAGAACCTGTAGCTGGTAGCGTTAATACGGCACCAATAGGTAATGCGCTGGTAATTGTGTGCTTACCTGTAGGGATATCCCAACCTTCGCCATCATATACAGCAGATGCTGCAATGTATTTAACGCCGTCTATTACAGAGCCGCCGCCTACACCTAATACGAAATCGATGTCTTGTTCTTTACAAATTTTTACCGCTTGGTCTAACACTTCAATTGTTGGGTTGGCACCTACGCCCGAAAACTCTACCCAATCAAAACCTTCAAGTGCTGCTGCAACTTCATCGTATACGCCGTTCTTTTTAATAGAGCCGCCACCGTACACAACTAATACTTTTTGATTTTTTGCGATCAAATCAGTAAGTGCGGCAATTTGTTGCTGACCAAATTGAATTAAAGTGGGATTTACGTAGCTAAATTTCATTATTTTGCTCCTAAAGGGGACGGTTAATTACTAAGCACCTTATCAATTCTTAAATAAATAAAGTGTTGATGGATGCATAATAGTGGCATAGCACATATATAAAAAGCCTAATATCTACCAAAAGCTTGCCTAAAACTATCAGTGTTGTTATTTTACGCCAAATACCGTTAATTTAAGCCGCTCTTATGACAACCATCGCTACTTTGTTACAACAATATGCAGAGCATAATAAGTTGCTCAGCTTTGAAGGTACCATGGAAACAATTATTCCAGGGGTGTACTTTCATCGCGCCACCAAAAGCTCAGCGCGTCAGCCGCTTATTTATAATTCAGGTATTATTATTGTTGGCCAAGGACATAAAATTATTCACTTCCCTGAGCATCAAATACAATATGGTGCAGGCGATTATTTAGTACTGGGAGTGCCCGTACCACTAGAATGTGAAGCGTTTACTGATAACGATTTACCAGTAATGGGTATAGCAATTGATATAAACCCAGCCATGCTGCACAAACTGGTTAACCAAATGATGCAACATAAGCCTATTTTAACTCCTTTAACACAAAGCGGAGCCGTACAAAGCGCCACTTTAGATTTAGCTATGGAGCAAGTTACCCATCGACTGTTAACAGTGTTAAACAATCCGCTTGAGGCTGAGGTATTCGGTGACGATATAGTTAAAGAATTAGTATATAGGGTGCTGTGTGGCCCTCAAGGCAACACTTTAATTGGACTTGCAATGCACGATGGCCATTACGCACGCATAGCGCGTACCTTATCAACATTACATAGTGATTATGCAAGCCCTATTACCGTAGAGCACTTAGCTGAAGAAGTGAACATGAGTGTGTCATCTTTTCATCGTGCGTTTAAACAAGTTACGTTTGAATCCCCTTTGCAGTATTTAAAAAAAGTACGCTTAGCAAAAGCAAAAGAATTAATAACCACCTCTGGCAGTAAAGCAAATGAGGCCGCATTTAAAGTAGGCTACACCAGTGCGTCACAATTTAGCCGTGAGTTTAAACGCCATTTCAACAAAGCCCCCAGTGAAATACATGTGTGATTAAAACTAACTTACTTTTGCGCAAGTCATTATTTAAATACTTTATCATTAGACTTTGTTAATATGACTTAAAAGTATTCGTCTACTTAGTAATGATATATTGTACGATAAAGACAAGGAGTTTTTAGCATGTTAGGCGCTCAGGTGGTTAGGTTTAGCATTTTTATATGCGCTTTTGCTATGCTATTTAGTAGCGTTACTTATGCGCAAGAACGTTGTCAGCTCAGCTCAAGAGCAACCAATACTTCGGTGTCTTTATCCAAAGAAGTTGCCTCAAATATTAAACTTAAAAATGGTATTAATCATCTTGAATTAAGCTGTAACTTAAAGCAAGGCGGGGTATTTTCATTTACTCGCCCTGCACTTAAAGACTTTTCGTGGCAGCAAAATTCAGCATATAAAACACCTTTAAAAACCAATCAGATGGCAATTTTAATGGACCCAGGCGTTTTTACTGCACAGCTTATGATTACCACTTCTGCGGCTTATACCCCACGCTTTACTTGGTCAGATACACAGCCTTTTGTCGAAAAAATTCAACGCTACAACCTTATTTTTGGCATTTTTTATGGTCTTTGCGCCACGCTTATTTTTTATGCACTAATTATAGGTCACGGCATAAAAGACCCTCTTTTTAAACTGTATGGCATTTATATTTTTTGCATCGCTAGCTTTATATTCTTTCAAGAAGGACAGCCATATTTATTTACACAACAGCACTACTCTGCGTACGTTAGCCATTTTTATACGTTAAGTATCGGTTTAACTATAGTGAGTGCCACATGGTTTATGAGCGCTATATTGGAGCTACCTAAATACTTTCCTAAGATAAGTAATACACTAAAAGTAGCCGCCTTATGCGTACTGACTTTATGCTTACAAAAAATAGCGCTCGATCTACCACTTATAACCAATATTACCTCTGCAGTAACAGGCTATTTATCATTATTTATTGTCATCACTATTTTTATCCTCAGCGCCATACAAACAAAGTACGGTGTTAATGAAGCATGCTTGGTATTTATAGCACTGGCAAGTGTGTGTATTAGTATGATTTTTAGGGTACTACTAACCGATTACAGCCCGTTCATTCAACGCTATGGATTTGTTATTGCGTTTACAATTGAATCTTTATTACTTGCTATTGCAGTCGGTAGACGAATTCAAAGATTGAGTTATGCAAAAAAACAGGCTGAACGACACGCTAACTTTGATCATTTGTGCCATATATACAATCGTCGCGGATGGAGCTTAAAAGCAAACGACTTACTAGCAGAGCATAAGCAACGAGGAGGCGTTTTGTGCTTTTTATACATAGATTTAGACCGTTTTAAAGCAATTAATGATACTTATGGTCATGATGTGGGCGACAAAGTACTGTGCAAAGTTGCAGAGTCTCTTAGTCAACATATGCGCAGTGAAGATGCCGTTGGTCGCTTAGGGGGCGATGAATTTGTGGCCATGGCATTGTTTAATAGCAACGAAAAAATTAACCAGCGAGTTAACACCTTAGAACAAAAATTAAACCAGTTAACTATAGAGCATCAGGGCCATACCATTTCTATTTACGCCAGTGTTGGGCAAACTAGCTATACTCAGCCACCCGATAACTTAGACACAGTTTTAAAAGCAGGTGATGAAGCAATGTATAAACAGAAATTGCAAAGAAAGGCAAAGCAAGCTGAAAAAATAGTAGTAGCCGCCATTTAAAAGCATAAAAACGAGAGCTAGCCAGTAAGGCTAGCTCTGCTATAGCCTTAGCTTAACCCTTTTTAAATAGAACCTCAGGATTAACCATAGTTTTCATTTCGAGCACGTTACCGTTAGGATCTTCAATAAAAAACGTTTCTTGTTCAAATTCATCACCAACAAAACGACGGTAAGGTTTATCTAAATATTCAAGCCCGGCATCAGCAATGCGTTGCTTAAGTCCTTGAAACTCACTTTCTGATAAATGAATACCAAAGTGTGGAACAGCCACTGCCCCCATATCAACATCATGACGTACCGTAGGTAAACGCTCAACACTTTGATGTAGAGTTAATTCGTTACCCCAAAAATCAATGTCTACCCATCGTCCCGCTTCACTATTGCCAGTTTTACAGCCGAGTACGTCACAGTAAAACGTTTTCGCTTTTTCAAGATCGCCAGCGGGGATAGCCAGATGTAAACAGTTAGACATAAATTACCTTAGGTTATAACTTTTAATATATGAAATATGCTGCATTATACATAATTTGCAATTTATAGAACATTAACAGTGTTATTTTTAGTCATTCATTGCATATCGCTAATTTTCAACAGTAATAATTCACCTTTTAGCTGTGGTTTATCGATTTTAGTCTTAAATATCAGTTTTTAACTATTAAAGCTAAAACTGATACATTATGATGTGCGCGCCATGACTAAATTCATACTTTTAAAATTCATCACCTTTTTTATCGGCTGCTTGTCGTGTTTTTTAATGCATACCACATTCGCATTGCCTATTGTTGTATCTGCAGGTTTAACGGGGCTTATCGGTTCATTTATTCCATTCCCTGCAGATTACAAAAACCATCCCTATGCAGCTATTTATGCAGGCAGTTTTGCCGGTATGTGCTCCACTAGTTTAATTAATGAATACTGGGAAATTGCGATTATTTCTGCCATTGGTGCTGTTTTATACACACTCACCATTAATGTATTTGCGGGGTTTGGCGGACGATTAGGTAGCATTGCATTTGCTAGCGTCGCCTTATTTGTTTTGGCCAAGGAGTTAGTAATATGACGCTTATTTATCCGCTACTTGCTTTGCTAGGGGCGTTTTTAACCTTTTACTTGGCTAAACATAATCGCTTTGATGGGATCCGAGCCTCTGCAGCTCTATCGATTATTGCCTATTTGATTTTTGCGCAGCTGAGCCTTAACGCTGAGCTATATAGCATCGTCTTTTTTGGCGGCACATTTATTGGAATGAGTGCTCCCCACCGTTTTGGTGTGTATACGCTTGCCAGTTCAGCAATTATATTTTCACTGTTTTTTGCCTATCTAGTGCCTATTCTTGATGGTTTTGGTGGCGCTTTGGGAATTAGTGCATTTCTATCTGTGTGTATTTGCCATGTATTTATTTTACTTGGCGCACCACGCAGTAAAAAAACTAAAATTTAAACGTTTTCTTGAATAAAAATTCAATAAAATCTTACACCTATTAAATTGTATAAAAATAACCCATGTTTTTTTGATCAACACTGTTAATAGCTTCGTAGTATTCACAAAGCTGTAACACTGTAACATTCGATTAAAGGAACAATTATGAATAAAGTATTTAAGCTCGGTGCTATCATACTTCCCTTGTTACTGATTCAAGGCTGTAGTAGTGATGACGATAACAACGCTCCAGTAACTGTAGACCCACAACCTGCCGTCTCAGTCTTTGACGCCGCGCAGGACTCTGAAGAGTTCACCACTCTTGTTGCAGCACTAGAAGCAACCGGTCTAGATGAAACTCTCGATGATTTAACTACCAGCTATACTGTATTTGCCCCTACCGATGATGCATTCGCATTATTAGGCGAAGAGACCATTAATAGCTTATTAGCTGATACAGACACCCTAAGTTCTATTTTAACTTATCATGTGATCGCTGGCAGAGTAGACGCGCAAACAGCTATTGGCTTAGCGGGTAGCACTGTTGAGACTGTTAACGGGCAAAACATTGCTTTATCTTTAAATGGTGAGAATTTATTAGTAAATACCAGCACAGTAACAATGACCGACATTGTGACCGACAACGGAATCATTCATGTTATTGACGCGGTGCTCACGCCAAAAACAGTGCCAGAAACAGCACCAACTAATAATATCATTAAAACAGCTCAACAAGCTGGCAATTTTAGTACATTACTTGCAGCTCTTGATGCTGCATCCCTTACTTCAGCACTTGCCGATGAATCATCAGAATTTACCGTATTTGCCCCTACGGATGCTGCATTCGAGGCAATTGGTAGCAACTTTTTAAACACGTTACTGGCTAATCCCACCGTTTTAGCCGATATTTTGAAGCAGCATGTGCTTGTAGGATCAGTTGATTCTGTTACTGCAATGTCTCTTAACGGTCAATCAGTAGAAACGCTACTTGGCAATACCCTTCCAGTGGCAATAAACGCAGAAACAAACATGCTATCGTTTGGCGGAGCCAATATTATAGTAAAAGATATTATGACCACTAATGGTGTAATTCATGTAATTGATTCGGTTATTATTTCTGATGTTACTTTACCTCAAAGTACCAATACAATTGCTGACATAGCGAGCGCTGATGGTAACTTTACGACTCTTCTCGCGGCTCTAACAGCAACAGGCTTAGATACACTAGTTGCCGATCCAGATAATACTTTTAGTGTATTTGCTCCTACAGACGCTGCATTTGCTGCACTCGGTCAGGATACAATTAATGCGCTACTAGCTGACACAGATACGCTTCGTGATATTTTGCTATACCATGTTTTTCCTGACGCAACAGTTTTATCAGATGACGCAGTAACCATTGCCAATAGCAACAGCAACAAGATAGAAATGGCCAATGGCGACATGGCAGCTATTTCTTATGTAGACAGCTCACTATTTATCAATGATTCTGCAATCACAGAGGCAAATGTAACCGCCAGTAACGGCGTAATTCATGTACTTAATAAAGTGATTATGCCGCCGGTTGAAGTGGGTACTCCGACTAAAACGATTGCCACTGTAGCGACTGAAACACCCGCACTGTCTACTTTGGTCACTGCACTACAAGCAGCATCACTGGTAGATACTTTTAACGATACCACAAAATCATTTACAGTATTTGCACCGACGAATGCTGCATTTAATAAAATTCCTACGGCTGATTTAGAGGCTTTATTGGCTGACACGACAGCACTAACAGGTGTACTGACTCAACATGTTTTAGGCGCTCAAGTGGGCAGTACTGATGCGTTTGCAGCCAATGGTAAAACGGTGACCACCCTTGCTGATAACATGCTAAGTGTAAACGTTGTAGACTTTACCAGCACAGAAAACACAGCAACAGACAGCATTGCTTACGATTCAACTAATAATCGTTTAGTAACGGGTATGGCCGACGCCATGCCAGGCAAAACAGTTTATGTATTTGATAATGATTTAGGCGAGGCAATGAGCACGTGTGAAGCAGCTTGTGCAACAACGTGGCCACCGGTTTTTGGTACTGCAGCATCAATTGAAAATGTGCCAGGTTTATCGTTAATTGCTCGCTCAGATGACAGCATGCAAGTCGCTTATCTTGGTCGTCCTTTATATACTTTCTCAGGTGATACGGCAGCAGGTCAGAATAATGGCCAAGCTGTGAACGATATTTGGTGGCAAGTAAGCTTACCGGCTACATCATTACAAGTAGCGGGTAGCAATGTAACAACTACTGATATTTATACCAGTAATGGCGTTGTTCACTTAATAGATACAGTGATCACAACGGCCAAATAAATTAAATTTCACTGTGAGATAAGCTAGGAGTGATGCTATCTACTCCTGGCTTTTTTATTCAAAAATAGGCTTATTTATTACTACTTTGAGAGCTTGTTGGGTAACCAAATACCACTTTTAATTTAGCTTTTAACCCGTTTGCCCTGTAGGTACTTTTAACGAGATGCTGCCACTGATGAAAGGTAATTTTGATTGGGTTATTACTGTGTAGTTGGCCAATAATTCCGTATTTACAAGGCTTGTTTTCATCCTCTTCTACATATGTGCCAAATAACTTATCCCAAACAATTAGTACCCCTGCAAAGTTTTTATCTAAGTAGCCATTGTTAATAGCGTGATGAACCCGATGATGTGATGGAGTATTAAATACGCTTTCAAACCAACCCAGCTTTTTTACCACTTGGGTGTGAACAAAAAATTGATATGCCAAATTAAGGGCAACCACAGCAAAAACAATCACAGGCTCAAAACCAAGTAATATCATAGGCATCCAAAACAGCCACATACCTGCAAGTGGATACATTAAACTTTGTCTAAACGCAGTAGTAAAATTCATTTTTGTAGAGCTATGATGTACGACATGAGCGGCCCATAACCAATGTATATGGTGTGATGCACGATGAAACCAATAATATAAAAAGTCTTGCAATACAAAGGCACCTAATACAGTTAGTACCGTCAATTCAATATCAAATAACCGAAACTGATACAGCCAGTAAAAAAACGGCATTAGTACAATTAACGCAATAGCATCAGCACCTTGGTGTAATAAAGCCAGTAACGCATTAGCAGAGCTGTCTTTTATATCGTAGTAACGCCTAAATTTAATAAACTCAATAGTAACAAACAGTAAAAAAATAGGGCTCAGTGCGAGTAAAATAATTTCAATGCTCATACAACACGCTCCTGAAAATAACGGGCTATTTTTTTAAGTGCTTGGCTAATATCTTTTTTTATAAAAAAAGCCAGTATAAAATCGGGTAACCAAAAATGTGCAATGCAACTAATATGGTAATTAACCTCAGTGAGCGATGGCTCTTCATTAATGGTATTTAAGTAAATATCACCACGATGCTGTGCAACGGGCTTGCTGCCTATAATACGGTAACTAATATGACTATTATCTGCAGCTATTATTTGCTCTTTAAAGGTAGTGCCTTGCATTTTTATTTCTCTAATCGTGCCTTTCCCACCACTTATTTCACCCGGCTCTTGTGGTGTTAGTATTTTAAAGTGAGCATTAAAAAACCGCCCTAAATCGGCATGCGCTAGTAATACGCTGCGTATTTGCTCAGGCGTTGCTGCCACAGTACGCTTAACCTTTATTTCCACCATGACCTTTGCCCTATTATTTTTATAGATCACTAGCATATAAAAATATGCCGTGGCAAACTTGCGATTAGATGACTATTTTTTAGCTTTAGGCGACAAATGAAAACCTTAGCCGATCATTACTTTTGTAGCTGTTTGGATTACCTTGAAGCCAAGGGCTTAGCTAGTCATGCGGTTTTAAACGCGATTGAATTTAATGAGTATACTAATAAGCAATTACAACAATTGGCGCCGCGGATCAGTTTAAAAAGCTATAATGCGTTGCTTAGCTATGCACAACAAGCGTTAAACGACCCCTTATTTGGCTTTGAATTAGGAAAACAAATACGCACCGCTGATTTTGGTGTATTAGGGTATTTAATTGAATCGAGTACTAATTTAGCCAGTGCAATTACTGCACTGCTCAATTACGACAGCCTAGTAGCTAACATTGGTCGCGCCCAGTTTGAGCAACAACAAACATTGTGTAAAGTAACTTGGTTAGCCGATCCACAATGTAGTCCACAGGCTGTTTTACGAAATATGACCGCATGGGTCAGTGTGGTACGCCAGCTACTTAATCCACAACTTTCACCTAGCTGCGTGTATTTTTCAACACACTTTTCAATCACCGAGCAACAACGATTAACTGATTGGTTTAATTGCCCAGTAAAAGCTGGAGCTAGCTTTAATCAAATCGAGTTTCCAAGTAATTACTTAACTCTGCCCTTTAAAACCGATAACAGCCAAATCAAC
Source organism: Pseudoalteromonas sp. S1612 (assembly GCF_005887175.1). GTDB lineage: Bacteria > Pseudomonadota > Gammaproteobacteria > Enterobacterales > Alteromonadaceae > Pseudoalteromonas > Pseudoalteromonas undina. The sequence goes on from NZ_PNDH01000031.1 coordinate 76,693, forward strand.
GCGATGCTAAAGCAAATGTCAGAGCAACAGCTCTCCCAGTTTAAAAGTCAGCAGTTATTAACAGAAAAAATTAATCATATTTTAATGGCAAAACATGACTTACAAGATTGCTCTTTGCTTAGAACAGCCGCCGCCTTAAATATGACGCCACGCACAGTACAACGCTATTTAAAAAAAGAACAAACCACCTTTGCTAAACTGCTTGAAGAGGAGCAAAAACGACGTTTATTAACCTATATTCCTCATTATTCGTTAAATAATATCGCATTTATGCTGGGATTTAATGATCAAAGCTCTTTTAATCGTGCTTTTAAACGCTGGTATCATTGCTCACCTCGACAGTTCATAAAAAACAATAATTAAACATCTTAATTACTTAAAATACACATTTACAATATACCTTCTTCTTAATTTTCTTTACACTAGCATTATTGTATTGCCTAAAAGACAATTATTTATGCTTATGCGTATGGTGTTAAATGTTTTTGTATTGGTTTTTTACAGCGCGGTTTGTAACGCCAACCCAGTTACTTTCATCGCTGAAGATTTACCGCCTTATCATTTTAAAAATCCCCAAGGTGAAACGCAGGGCGCATTGGTTGATATCGCAAAAGCTGTACTAAAAGGGACTGATTTAACAGCAAAGTTTGAAATAATGCCAATGGCTAGAATGTTTCAGCAGCAACAAGTCAACCCTAATGCCATCATGCTGTCACTGCTAAAAACACCAAACAGACATCATCAATTTAAGTGGCTAGGTAAAGTCTACTTTGCAGACGCATACCTCGTTAGCTTACGCAGCCATAAAGATGAAGTGATTCATTTAAACTTCGCTAAAGAATACAAAGTAGCCACTATTCGCGGTTACTCTGCGCAGGCCTATTTAGAAGCCCAAGGTTTTACTGAAAATGAAAACTTGGTATTAGTGAGTTATTATCAGCAGCTCTGGAAAATGCTATATAAAGATCGTATCGACTTTGTCGTTACTAACACGCTCACACTTGAAAACGAGTTAAAGCGCAGCGGGCTCGACCCAAACTTAATTTCAAAGCGCATCCATTTAGATGAATTACCCTCTTCTTTGCATTTTGCAGCCAGTAATCAACTTGACTCACACACAGCAAAAATTATTAGCGATAGGTTAAATGCCATCAAAGAAAGCGGTGAATATCAACAAATTTTAAATAAATGGCAACTTCCTATGCCAAAAAAACTTTAATACTCAGCGGGCAAGGAACTCTGTGCTAAATAATTTTTTAATGAGGCAAACAAAGGTGAAGGCAAGTTATTAATATCGCACCAACGCCACTGCAAACATTTATGTGGCTCTTTATTTACCACTTCACCACCTTCATAGTCTGCTTGCACATATAAAGTAATATAATGTTTGTTCTCTTTGCTAAATATATCGTTGGTAAAATCGAGTTGTCGAATATTAGTAACATCAAGGCCCGTTTCTTCTGCTACTTCACGCACAGCACATTGCTCAACCGTTTCACCAAATTCTAAGTGCCCACCAGGGGTTGCCCACGTATTTGCACCATGCTCGCCTATCCGTTCACCCAGTAGAATTTTATTATCATGCATTACTATTACTGCAACGCCTACCCTGACCATTTGATTCATTCTTTTATCCAATTACTCTTCATTAATTACAGTTACATTTTACATTAGTTGGTACCTTTTAGTTCCATACAATCATTACGTTAACCAAAAAACAAAAGTGTCGCTCACTATTTAACCGACCATGGTCGAATATCGCTATTGATAAAAAGCGCTTAGTTTTAAATTACGTTAGATTATATTTTTCTCAGGAGCCTTTATGTCAGGTGAATACAAACAACATTACAACGAGTTTAAACAAGACCCGGCAGCGTTTTGGTTATCACAAAGTAAGCGACTTCCTTGGTACAAGGCTCCAGAAACAGCATATACACAAGATCAAGAAGGACTGCACCACTGGTATGCAGACGGCCAACTTAACAGCTGTTTTTTAGCATTAGACCAACATGTAATCGCTGGGCATGGGAATGAGACCGCCTTAATTTATGACTCACCGGTTACCAATAGCAAACGCAGTTTTAGCTATTTACAACTGCAGCAAGAGGTCGCTAAATTTGCAGGGGTAATGCAGTCTTTAGGAGTGACTAAAGGCGACCGCGTAGTGATTTATATGCCCATGATCCCCGAAGCCGTAATTGGTATGTTAGCCTGTGCCCGAATTGGCGCTATTCATTCTGTTGTATTTGGCGGTTTTGCAGCGCATGAATTAGCGGTACGGATTGATGACGCCAAACCCAAATTGGTACTCAGTGCCTCCTGCGGTGTAGAAGTTAATACTGTAATTGAGTACAAAGAATTACTCGATAACGCGGTTGAAGCTGCTAGCTATAAAGTTGAACACTGTATTATTTATCAGCGTGAGCAAGCCACCGCACCGCTTATGCCCGAACGTGATATTGACTGGGCTGTTGCAATGCAAACAGCCACACCGATTGATCCCGTTGCGGTCAGTGGCGATCATCCACTTTATATTTTATACACCTCTGGCACAACAGGGACACCTAAAGGTGTGGTGCGTGAAAATGGCGGCCATGCGGTTGCTATGCATTACAGCATGGAAACCGTCTACGGCATGAAACCCGGTGACGTATTTTGGGCCGCCTCTGATATTGGCTGGGTAGTGGGTCATTCGTATATTGTGTATGCGCCACTTATGTATCGATGCGCAACTATTTTATTTGAAGGAAAACCGGTTAGAACCCCCGATGCCAGTGCTTTTTGGCGCGTAGTAGAAGAATACAAAGTGAATGCTTTATTTAGTGCCCCCACTGCGTTTCGCGCGATTAAAAAAGAGGACCCCAATGCCGAAGGATTTAAGAAGTATGATACTTCTAGTCTCAAACGATTATTTTTAGCCGGAGAGCGTTTAGACCCACCTACCTACGATTGGCTCAAAGAAAAAACAGGTTTACCGGTGCTTGATCATTGGTGGCAAACAGAAACGGGCTGGGCAATTGCGTGTAACCCTGTTGGCATTGAACACCTGCCTACAAAAGCCGGAAGTTCAACGGTTGCAACGCCTGGATTTGACGTACGAATTTTAGATATGAATGGGGATGAATGTGCCCCTAATGAGCAAGGCGCGGTTGTTATAAAGCGGCCTTTACCGCCGGGCTGTTTACCAACAATTTGGCAAAATACAGCTCGTTTTAAGGCTGGTTATTTGGCCGAATACGATGGCTACTACTTATCTGGTGATGGTGGTTATATTGATGACGATGGTTACCTCTTTATTATGGGTCGCACCGACGATGTGATTAATGTTGCAGGGCACCGTTTATCCACTGGTGAAATGGAAGAAATTGTTGCCGCGCACCCAGCTGTAGCTGAATGTGCAGTATTTGGTATTAGTGATGCGCTAAAAGGGCAAAACCCAATGGCGATGGTGGTGCTAAAAAATGATTTTCATGGCTCACATAAAGAGGTAGAACAGCAATTGGTGCAAACCGTGCGTAATCAAATTGGCGCTATTGCATGCCTTAAAAATATTATGTGTGTAGAGCGGTTACCAAAAACCCGTTCTGGCAAAATTTTACGTAAAAACTTACGCCAACTGATTGATGGTGAAGAATTACAAATACCCTCAACCATAGATGACCCAAGTATTTTTGACGAACTCACGGAGCAACTCGCCCAAAGTAAAATTTAAATACACAATGTAAAAAGTCTTAAATAGACTTTTTACATTACAGCTGCTTAACTACCAGTAATTAATAATAACGCCCTTATGGAGTATTAATGACAGGAACACGTGCACAGCTGCGAGATTTTTTACTGCAATGGTTTGGCGATTATTTTCCGGGGAGCCCTTTTTTATGGTACGACCTGATTGTACTGGCTTGGATCGCGCTATTTGCATTAATATTACACCTTATTTTAAGGCTGATTTCTCAGCGCTTAGTTAAAAACCGTTTTAGCGAACAAGCAGCGCAACCCGATAGTAAAAGTCCTTTATATTCAGCAAAGAAGCTCGCTCGTAATATCTCATTTGTTTTACAAGGAGCGGTCGTTGTTATTCAGGCGCAACTATGGATACCCGAAGGCACTACGTTTTTGTATTTGATTCAAATGATCACGGATCAGTGGATCATTTTATTTGCCTTGCTTTCGCTGTTTTCGTTATTGGATATATTTCAAGCAATTTCCGATAAGCGCCCCTTGAGCGCTCATTTTCCGCTGCGCGGCTTTTTGCAAACAATTAAGCTTATTGCCAGTGTATTAACTGCCATTTTAGCCGTTTCGTTGTTGATGAATAAATCACCGTTAATTTTACTAAGCGGCTTAGGCGCTCTGTCTGCAGTGTTATTACTGGTATTTAAAGACGCTATTTTAGGATTAGTAGCAGGTATTCAGCTCTCTGCCAATAATATGCTGGCGGTAGGTGACTGGTTAGAAATGCCTAAATACGGCGCCGATGGTGATGTTATTGATATTGCGTTAACCACAGTTAAAGTAAGAAATTGGGATAAAACCATTACCACTATTCCTACTTATGCGCTTATCTCCGACTCATTTAAAAATTGGCGCGGTATGTCAGACTCTGGTGGACGCCGGATAAAACGCAGCATTCATCTAGAAATGAGTAGTGTGCACTTTTTAGATGAAGCCGCACTTGTTGCTCTTAAAAAAGCTAACTTGCTAAGCAATTATCTTGAAAGTACGCTATCGACTATTAACGAGCAGAACACGACTAAAAAAGTAGATATGAGCTGCACTTTAAATGGCCGCAGGCTCACTAATGTGGGTACATTTCGTCACTATTTGGTGGCGCTATTAAAACAGCACCCGCATATTCATCAGGGTATGACCTTAATGGTAAGGCAATTAGCGCCAACAACCCAAGGGTTACCCATTGAGATTTACGCATTCACCAATACCACCAATTGGGGTGAATATGAAAATATTCAGTCAGATATATTTGATCATATATTAGCGGTTTTACCCGCCTTTTCGTTACGTGCCCATGAAGCACCAACAGGAAGCGACATTCGTCAACTAATTAACCTGAACTCTGGTTAAGAGATTTACTAACATATTGAATCAAAAATGATATTTATGTTTATTTTCTCTAGCCAGAGATTTTCAGTGAAAACAAGGCGAAATTACGCGTCAATAGCTAGTCTATTGCAAGTAAATTCAACGCAGTTAGCGCTCAAAATAGCTGCTTGAGATAGATTTATTATCTAGAGTTCAGGTTAATTATATAACCTGAACTGTGAATAATAAATCTAGCTCACGTAAAGTCAGTCTAAATACGCTTTAATTGCGCAATAAGCCACTGATGAATATCGCTATTATTTGAACGCGGGTGCCAGGCTGCAATCACCTTAAACGGCGGCGGTAATAATTCAATCTCCAATTGCTTCACCTTACTATTTGGCAATAACCGTGATGGGTAAAACGCAATTAAATCGGTGGTATTGAGTAAATCAGGCACAGATGAAAACCCAGGTACTGACATGACAATATTTCGTTTGTAGCCTTTATCTGCAAACCAGCGATCGTGCGAACCACGTAAGTTTGCTCTAGATGCCGACACCACTAACTGCGGTCGGCTCGCAACCTCAGCTAAGCTCAAAGGCTGTGAAGATGTGGGCGCATGTGCGCCTGCAATACAAATATGTTGTTCTTCAAATAGGGTATCATAAACTAAATTATCAGGAATAAATTCAACAAAGCTAATCAGTAAATCAAGCTCTCCTGCACTAATGAGCTGGTTAACGTTATCGGATGCAAAGTCTCGAATAATCAACTTTAAACCTGGCGCTTCACGGCGAGTAATTGCTAATAACTGAGGTAAAAGTGCAGCAATCGCATAATCCGTAGCACTTATAGTAAAAACACCTTGGTAACTTTGCGGAGAAAACTGTGGCGGCACTAATAACGCGTCTAGTTGACTCAGAATTTGATTAATCGGTAGTTCAAGCGCCAGCGCTTTTGGCGTTGGCAGCATCGTATTGCCTTGACGAATAAACAGCCTATCATCAAATAAGTCGCGTAATTTTCGCAGCTGCTCACTAATGGCTTGCTGAGTTAGCCCCATTTTTTGCGCAACATGCGATACATTTTTTAATTTGAGTAAAGCGCTTAAAACTCGCAACTGCTTTATATCCAGCCGACCTATACCATTCATAATTGTATCTAAAACAAAAAAGTGTTGTTTCAAATTGTAGCTTTAAATCCCTATGCTCACCAGCATTGTTATAAGCGCTAAGCAGCATAGTTAATTTAAAAGGTATTCAAATGAGTCAACCGAGTAAAAATATCGACAGTTTATTTTCATCCATTAGTTTAGGGCCATATACCCTTAAAAATCGTATTGTTATGCCGCCACTTACCCGCTCACGCAGTACAGTACCTGGCAATATCCCCAACGAAGTAATGGCAACTTACTACGCACAACGTGCAAGTGCTGGCTTTATGGTTACCGAAGGCACTCAAATTGAACCCAGAGGACAAGGATACGCTTGGACACCCGGTATTCACTCTGCTGAACAAGTCGTTGGCTGGAAAAAAGTGACTAATGCCGTGCATGCAGAAGGGGGAGTTATTTTTGCCCAGCTTTGGCATGTAGGCCGTGTATCGCATACTAGCCTACAACCAAATGAAGCCAAACCTATTGCTCCCTCAGCAATAGCAGCTGATAGTGTGAAAGTGTTTATAGAAACAGGGCCAGCTCAAGGCGCTTTAGCCGATCCAAGTAAACCACAAGCTTTAACAACAAATGAAGTAAAAGAGCTTGTTGGCATGTATGCACAAGCTGCCCGTAATGCGCTAGAGGCTGGGTTTGATGGTGTGGAACTGCATTGTGCTAATGGCTACTTAGTAAACCAATTTATTTCTGAGCATAGTAACCAACGTGAAGATGAATACGGTGGCTCACTGACTAATCGCTTACGCTTTTTAAAAGAGATTGTTGCTGCCGTTAGTGATGTAGTTGGCGCTGAGCGTTTAGGGGTTAGATTTGCGCCGCTATTTAGCAGTACTGATGAAACCCGTGTTTATTTAGGATTAGTAGAATCAGACCCTCAACATACTTATATAGAAGCCATTAAAGTACTTGAGCAAGCGGGTATTGCTTATCTTTCAATTGCTGAAGCCGATTGGGACAATGCCCCTGATTTGCCAGAGCAATTTTACCAAGCGGCACGCGCAGAGTTTTCTGGACGTATTATTTACGCAGGTAAATACACAGTTGATAAATCTGTGGCAATGCTAGCTAAAGGTTATGGAGATTTATTTGCTTTTGGTCGCCCTTTTATTGCCAATCCTGATTTACCAGCGCGTATTAAACATAATTGGCCATTAAATGAAGCCGATGCTACTACTATGTATGGTGGCACTGAGCAAGGCTACAGTGACTACCCTCGCTATCAGAACGATTAGCAAAAAGGCCATGGATGGCCTCTTAAATTGCTAAAGGCGCGATAATACACTCTATCTAAACCCCTCAAATAGTTTTCATTACTGTTTTCATCTTATCGAAAATATCATACATTTGGTTAAAAAATGTCGATAAAAGCCATCTAAATTAGTTTTAAAGTATTGTTTTTAAATAATTAGCAAGCATTAAAGTAGTAATATTTTTCAATATGAATACAATAAGCCTTTATTTTTTAGACATCGGTCTTTGGAGCATGGGTTGTTAAAATTAGCAGGAGTTAAATCAACTTCTTTGAGCCTTTTAGGCCTATGTGGCTTATTTTTATTATTAGTTCAGTTTCAAGTTCAATGGCAAAGTAAGCTCTCTCTTATTAATAATCTTGTTTATCCATTACTGATTATTACTGCTGTATTTGCTACTCAGTTTAATCGAAGTCGAGTTGCATTACTATGCGCATTTTGGGTGCTTTATTTATCTTCATTAGACTATGCTTTACCTTGGTCTGACTGGCTCAAAGCGCAACCTGAATGGACCTTATTATGCGCTACAAGTTTATTAATGCTATTGGCAGTTATAAAAGATAGAGCGCTCTTATCAATACATACTGTAACTCGCAGTTTACTCGTTATTGTCTGTGGCGGTGCTGCATTTGCTTGGTTAGCACTGAGCCAACACTTGCAAGAACTAACAATACAATCCTCTTTTTATACTCAACTACTTCCTTACTTTCCCATTGTTTTACCGCTTTCAATAATTGGCGGCTTGCTTATTTGGCAAAGCTTGAGGGCCCATAACCTGACTCAAACCGCCTTATTAATTACCTTTATTGTGTGGTGCCTTAATCAGCAACATACTATTGATTTTCCTTGGTCTGTAATAGCCGTGCTTATGGCTTCTTTGTATTTATTGGCAGTGAGTACCGACTCTTATTATTTAGCCTATAGAGACGATTTAACCAGCTTACCAACGCGGCGAGCACTTAATCAGCTTGCTTTATCATTAGGGCGAAAATACACCGTTGCTATGCTCGACATTGACCACTTTAAAAAATTCAACGATACCTATGGCCACGATATTGGCGACCAAGTGTTAAAGCTAGTGGCGGCTAAAATGACTGGCATTAAAGGGGGTGGCAAAATTTACCGTTATGGTGGAGAAGAATTTACGGTGGTGTTCCCGCGTAAAACAGCCGAGCAGTCAATCCCTGAGCTAGAAACACTGCGCGAAAATATTGCCACCTACGACATGGTGATCAGAAACCCAAAACGAACTGATAAAAAATCTCGCAAAGGTAAACAGCCAAGCGACAACAAAACGGTAAACGTGACGGTTTCTATAGGTGTAGCGCAAAGAGCGGCAAAACAAAGCTTTGATGAGGCATTAAAAAATGCCGATTTAGCCCTTTATAGAGCTAAAAAGAAAGGCAGAAATAACGTAAGCGAGTAATGCTTTTAACGTGGCACGCTAACTTAATAATAGCGTGCCCAAAGGCAACTAAATTTAACTACAACTTATTGCTTTTCCAAAACCGCTTTTAAATTATTTAATGCCGAGACAGAAAAGCCACGGTCGTAAAAGTAAATAATTTTGCCACTCTCATCAAGCAGTATTACACGGCTGTTATTAGGATTTTCGTTGCCAGTAAATGCCTGAACTTTATCGCCATCTTTGTAAATTGTGATCACCCCACCCCACAACTCTTTTGGGATCCCCTTACGCATGCCGCTATCAATTAAGGTACTAAACATACGAGGAACCATGCCCTGAATAGTTGGCAACTCAAAGGCCGTTACATCCACTGCAGTCATATCTAAACCAATAAGCCAACGATCAATATCAAACTGGCTATCTTGTTTATAACCAATTAATAGCAACGTATGTGGGTTGTTAAAGTCATCAGGAATAGTGAATGACTGTTGCTCTAAGCTTTCTCCTGTAACAGTGGGAAATTGCTTACCAAGTAGTGCTTGATTTGGATACTGGGTTGAACATCCGCTTACTACTAAAACCATCACCAGCGTCATTATTGCCTTTAACATACCTTTACTCCCTATTTTTAAATAAAACTAAAGTGAACACGTTGACCAATTAATTCGTATGAGACTTACGCTTTAAACAAGGCTTACGATCTATAGTAACCCCTATAAATTAAAGAAAATACAAGCATATGAATAAGCTTGTACAATAAAACGCTGATTCGTTATACTTTAATATTATTACTATATTCCTTTTAATTCTATCCCATAGCGAAAGTGTATTTTGTTAACGTCTTACAAAGCGTTAAAGTGCCGCGCTAATTCACAGCTATAAAAGAGGGTACCATGTCGCTTGCTGTATTATTAATGTTGGCATTATTTGTCGGTTTGCTGTTTGCTATTTATCTTGTTTCGCAAAAAAGCAGCTCTTTATCTCGTACCGTTTTATTTGGTTTAATACTTGGTAGCGCCTTTGGTTTAGCTCTTCAATTTTTGTTTGCCCATTCCCCAGAAACCATTAAAGAAATACTCAGCTGGGTTAGCATAGTAGGTAAAGGCTATGTCGGGTTACTAAAAATGATCATCATGCCACTGGTATTGGTCTTTATGATTGCCGCTGTGGTTAAGCTTGAGAACCAAGGCTCACTGGGGAAAATATCCTTTATTAGCATCTCTGTTTTACTTTTTACCACCGCGATTGCAGCATTAATTGGTATTGGGGTAACGTATGGGTTTGATTTGAGCATTGAAGGGCTTGTATCAGGTACTCGTGAAGCCGCTAGAATGGACACCCTGCAAAGCAAAGCAGCGAATGTGGCCGACTTAAGTGTGCCACAAATGCTACTTAGCTTTATTCCTGAAAATCCCTTTGCAGATTTAAGTAATCAACGTTCAACCTCTATTATTGCCACGGTTATATTTGGTGTACTTGTTGGTATAGCTGCGCGTAAAGTAATGCTTGAAAAAACAGAGCTTGCTAGCCCAATTCGTAACGGTGTAAACGCCCTACAAGCGACAGTAATGAGCTTAGTTCGCATGGTAATTGCTCTAACGCCTTATGGTGTTGCAGGTTTAATGGCAAGTGTTGTGGCAAACTCTAGTAGTAGCGACATTTTAAATTTACTTGCCTTTATCGTTGCTTCTTACGTGGCTATTTTATTAATGTTTGTTGTGCATGGTTTACTGCTTAGCTTAGTAGGTGTTAATCCAAAACATTACTTTGAAAAAATCTGGCCAGTGCTTACCTTTGCCTTTAGCTCGCGTAGCTCAGCGGCATCGATTCCTATGAATGTAGATGTGCAAATTAACCAGTTAAAAGTGCCCCCAGCAATCGCTAACTTATCGGCTTCTTTTGGTGCCACAATAGGTCAAAACGGCTGTGCTGGTATTTACCCTGCCATGCTTGCGATGATGGTTGCGCCAAGTGTGGGGATAGACCCACTCACATTTGAGTTTATTTTACCGCTTATTGGTATTGTAGTTATTAGCTCGTTTGGTATTGCTGGCGTAGGCGGTGGTGCTACTTTCGCAGCGTTGGTTGTATTACCTACCATGGGATTACCAATAGAGGTCGTGGCTTTACTTATTTCTATTGAGCCTTTAATAGATATGGCGCGTACCGCACTCAACGTGTCGGGTGCTATGACCTCTGGTGTGATCACCAGTAAGTTAATGAAAACTCAATAGCACTCACTTTGATTTAATCGCCCAGCCTACGCTGGGCTTTTTTATGCCTATAGCTCTGCAAAGCCTTCTTTGCGTATTTACAATTCATTTATTTAATCGATTAAATTTAATAAATCATTTTTATAGATTGCACTAATCGTTTTATTTCGCACACGGTTTTTACCCTCTTTACTATACTATCCTCACTGCTTAGCCATTCAGGCTTGTTTAACAACAACTTGAATGAAGTATTAGCCTACTGTTTTTTAATGAGTAGGCCCTATTTTTTAATACGCTTTGTATATAACGAAATTCGTTAACTTTAAGGAAGCTGACAATGAAAAACCGATCATTTACAAAAAAAGCGCTTGTTGGATTTATAAGTATGGCACTTATGTCTGGCTCTGCTTTTAGCCAAGAAAAACCACAAATGTCTAAGCCACAAGGTGCTGTAGGCATGGGTGAGGCAAAAATGGGCGCAACCAGAACCAACCAATTTTGGTGGCCAGATCAACTTAACCTATCTCCTCTTCGCGATCATGATCTACGTTCAAACCCTTACGGTGCCGACTTTAATTATGCAGAGGCATTTAACAGTCTAGATTTAGACACTGTAAAAAGTGATATCGACGCTCTACTAACTCAATCTCAAGATTGGTGGCCAGCAGACTTTGGTAATTATGGCCCATTTTTTATTCGTATGACCTGGCACAGTGCTGGTACCTACCGTACGCTTGATGGCCGTGGTGGCGCTGGCGGTGGACAACAACGTTTTGAACCACTTAATAGTTGGCCAGATAACGTAAGCTTGGATAAAGCGCGCCGTTTACTTTGGCCAATCAAACAAAAATACGGTGAAGCCCTTTCATGGTCAGACTTAATCGTATTAGCGGGTAACGTTGCCCTAGAAAATATGGGATTTGAAACCTATGGTTTTGCTGGTGGTCGTACTGACGATTGGGAACCAGATATGGTTTACTGGGGTCCTGAAGTAGAAATGCTTGCCAGCGACCGTGAAGATGCCAGCGGCAAACTAGAACGTCCGTTAGGTGCAACTCACATGGGTTTAATTTATGTAAACCCAGAAGGGCCTAAAGGGGTTCCTGATCCTATTGGCTCAGCTAAAAATATTCGTGTTGCGTTTTCTCGCATGGCGATGAACGATGAAGAAACCCTAGCACTTATCGCCGGTGGTCACACTTTTGGTAAAATGCATGGTGCGCACAAACCTAAAGACTGTGTAGGTGCAGAGCCTGCTGCAGCAGGTATTGAAGAGCAAGGTTTAGGCTGGAAAAACAAATGTGGTAAAGGTGACTCTGAAGATACCGTATCTAGTGGTTTAGAAGGCGCATGGACACAAGCACCTACCCGCTGGTCATCATTATACTTAAGCAACCTACTTAACTTTGAGTGGAAACAAACTCGCAGTCCTGCTGGCGCTATTCAGTGGATCCCAACAGATGAATCATTACATAAGTCAGTACCTGATGCGCACGTTAAAGGTAAATTTAACCCACCGGTAATGACCACTGCTGATTTAGCGTTAAAATTTGATCCTGAATATCGCAAAATTGCTGAACGCTTTTTAAATGACCCTAAAGAGTATCAACTAGCCTTTGCTAAAGCATGGTACAAATTAACTCACCGAGATATGGGACCACCACGTAACTTTTTAGGTAAAGAAGTACCAAAAGAAGACTTAATTTGGCAAGACCCTATTTCAGCAGAGACTAAATCAAACATTGATGCTGGTGCAGTAAAAGAGCTTAAAACGGCTATTTTAGACTCGAACCTAAGTGTACCTGAGTTAGTACGTGTAGCATGGGCATCGGCTGCCAGTTACCGTGATTCAGATATGCGCGGCGGAGCCAATGGCGCACGTATTGCGCTAGCACCACAAAAAGATTGGGCAGTAAATAATCCAGCAGAAACCGCAAAAGTACTCAAAGTATTAAAAGCAATTCAAGCTGACTTTAACGACAGCTTATTTAGCAAAAGCCATGTATCGCTTGCTGATTTAATTGTGCTTGGTGGTAATGCAGCGATTGAAAAAGCAGCCAAAGATGCAGGCTACTCAGTAGACGTGCCGTTTAATGCTGGCCGTGGCGATGCTACACAAGCACAAACTGACGTTAATGCATTTAGCTTATTAGAGTTGCCTGCCGATGGTTTTAGAAACTACTTTGATGCAGAGAAAAGCTATAAATCACCAACTGAAATGCTGATTGATAAAGCGGATCAGCTTGACCTAACAGTTCCTGAAATGACTGTATTAGTCGGTGGCTTACGCTCACTTGATGCAAACTACAAAGGCACTGACTACGGCGTATTTACTGATAAGCCAGGTACACTAAATAACGATTTCTTCGTTAACTTATTAGATATGTCGACGGTATGGAAAAAATCGTCTGATGCTGGTATTTATCAAGGCTTTGATCGTCAGTCGGGGATGCAAAAGTACACTGCTACTTCGGTTGATCTGATTTTTGGTTCAAACTCAGAACTACGTGCAGTTGCTGAGGTGTATGCCTTTGATACATCAAAACAAAAGTTTGTAGAAGACTTTGTTGCAGCATGGACTAAAGTAATGAATTTAGACCGTTAATAACCATTAAGTAACACAACCACAGCGCTGCAATTAATTGCAGCGCTTTTTTATTGTAAAGCTACTTTAAAGCAAGCACTCGATCACGCAAGTCATCGGCACTCACATTTTCAGGTGCAACCGACTCACCAATCGCTACGCTTACTAACGACCATTTGGGTCTAGGTAGTCGCCACTTGGTTTTTCGGCTAAACATACTGCCCCATAATCCATCTAAATGAACAGGGATAACAGGCACAGGCGTGCGCTGAATTATTTTTTCAATGCCACGGCGAAACACATCAACTTCGCCATCACCGCTGAGTTTTCCTTCAGGAAAAATACCTACTAACTCACCACTTTCCAGTGTTTTAGCGATGTCATCAAAGGCTTTATTAAACGCCTTAGGGTTTGATTTTTGACTATCGATTGGAATGGCTTTGGCCATTTTAAATAACCAATTAAGTGCCGGTGAATAGTAAATAGGTGCAAATACAACAAACCGAATTGGCCTAGGCGACGCCGCTAAAATAAACATCCAATCAACAAAGCTAACATGGTTACTTACCACTACCGCAGCCCCTTCATCGGGAATGTTAGGCTCGCCTTTAGTGCGCACCCGATACATGCAAATCGCTAAAATATAAATAATAAAGCGTAAAAAGAACTCAGGAACTTTGCTGTATATATAAACCGATATCAGTAAATTAAGCCCTGCTAATAACAACAGTAATTGTGAAATATTCCAGTGTAATAGCGTTAAAGTAACAATACTTAAAACGGCGCTGCCGACCATAAACAGTGCGTTTAATACATTATTAGCTGCAATCACTCGAGAACGGCTATCGGGGTGCGTACGCTGCTGAATGAGTGCATACAAAGGCACGGTATAAAACCCCGAGGCAATACCAATACCTGCCATCCAAACAAAATGCCAGAGCATATCGCCAGTATTAATTACTTGTTCAAGAGTAAGCTGCAACTCACTAACTTGGCGATAAAATTCAATACCAGGCTCTTGGCTTAGTAAATATAAAAATAAGGTAATTAACAGTGCACCAAAAGGCACAATACCTAACTCAATCCGTGAGCGCGATAGCTTTTCACAAAGCAAAGACCCCAATGCAATACTCAGCGAAAACACCACTAAAGCAGCCGTCACCACCAACTCATCGCCTCCCATTACATGTTTTACGTAATTAGGGAGCGCCGTTAGTATCACCGCACCAATAAGCCAAAACCAGCTGATCCCTAATACTGACTTACCCACCGACTCGGTTTGTGCCTTAAGCGCATTAAAAACACTTTTGGTTGAAGTAATAGGGTTAATCGATACTTTTAAATTAGCATCATTGGCAGCACTTTTAGGAATAAATCGACTGCTCAAAAAGCCAATAACCGCTAGGCTCACTATTGCGATACTGATATAAATAGGGCCCGCTGCTTGGGTTATATAGTAGGTGCCAAATACGGTGCCCAATAAAATAGCGACAAAAGTGCCCGACTCCACCAGCCCATTCGCTTTGGTT
Organism: Pseudoalteromonas sp. S1612; assembly: GCF_005887175.1. Lineage (GTDB taxonomy): Bacteria > Pseudomonadota > Gammaproteobacteria > Enterobacterales > Alteromonadaceae > Pseudoalteromonas > Pseudoalteromonas undina. The sequence continues at coordinate 91,894 of NZ_PNDH01000031.1, forward strand.
AGCTCATTTGGGGCCACATGTTGCGGTAAAATAGAGTACTTAAGCGGTCCAAAAAAAGTGCTTTGTAAACCCATTAAAAATACAGTACCTAACATTAACCAAACCTGCTCGGTTAAAATCGATACTACGCCCACCAGCATAATAGGAATTTCGCAAAACTTTACGATGCTGATCAGTTTTGATTTTTCCAACTTTTCTGCAATTTGCCCAGCCATGCCTGAAAATAGAAAAAACGGTAAAATAAATAATCCTGCCGCCAGATTAGAATAAAAGGCACCATCGGCTACCGTAGCAGCTTGAAAAATTAAAATAAGCAAGATTGATTGCTTATAAACATTGTCATTTAAAGCAGAGAAAAACTGCGTCACAAACAGAGGTAAAAACCGTTTACTGCCCAGTAAAGCTCCTTGAAATTGTTGTTTATTTTCCTTCATTACGGTCTCTTAACATTAGGTACAGCGGTTAGATTACCATTGTAGAAAAGAAATACGAACCCACTTTTTAAGTGTTTACTTATACACGGAAGTAAAACCGTTCCCTCTATAAAAATGACTAACAAATGAACAATGCGATTAAATCTTGCGTATAAGTTGTTTACGAGTTGTAAATAAAACATCTATGTTCTAAACCTAAAAGGTGACTAAAAAAGGAGCATCTTTATGCCAACTACAAACACGATAGAAAAAGACACTAAATTCGCACGCTGTTTAGAGTGCAACAAAGTAAATACATTTGCCGCTTTTCATTGGCTTTCGTTAGCGTTTAAAGATATGGCGCGCGCGCCCATGTTGAGTTTAATTTACGGTTTAATCTTCACGCTTATTCCGGTAGCGATTGTTTACTCTGTTGTACTTACCGACAGCCACTTAGCTATTTTACCTGCAACCGTTGCTTTTGCTTTAATCGGTCCGGTATTCGCCGTTGGCCTATACGATGTAGCCTGGGAGCTTGAAAAAGGCCACAAACCTACGTTAAGCCATTCATTAAAATCAATGTTTCGTAACCCTGTAGGTGAATGGGGGTTTGCGGTATTACTTATGGTAATTATGATTATTTGGATGCGCCTAGCTGCAATTGTGCATGCGTTATACCCAAACCACGCAAATCCTACCTTTGAAGAACTTTCGGCGTTTTTAACTATAGGCAGTATTATAGGCGGAATTTTATTGGTCAGTGTGTTTTCAATCTCAGCGTTTACCCCGCAAATTATGATGGAAAGACGCGTTGATATTATGACTGCCGTGGTTTCTTCAATCCACGCGGTTAAAGAAAACTTTGCTGCCATGGTGGTGTGGTCAATTTGTATATTTGTATTGGTAGCGCTGGGCTTTGCTGCAGGTGCAGCTGGATTCATTATTATTATGCCGCTACTGAGTTATGCTAGCTGGCACGGTTACATTGCGGTAATTAAAACTAAAAAACCACGCGGTTACGAGTAACACTTGTCGAAAAAATTTTAATCTCTTTCTATCATTCACTTAATTAAATGCTTTTGGGCATTTAGTTAAGTGACTCCTCTCTCCTCCTGTTTATTAAATCCGCAAAAACCTTGATCTGAATAAGGTGCAAAGCTTAAAAATAGCGCTAATATAAGCTGATACACTACAGATAACATAAAGGAATAAACATGAGTCAAAATGTTACCGACTTAATGACAGCTAACCCATTTTCAGTGAACGTAAAAAGCACCCTGCATGACGCACATAATTTAATGAAAGAAAAAAATATTCGTCATATTCCTGTTATCGACGAAGACGGCGCATTTGTCGGTATGCTGACACAAAAAATCATGGTCGCTAAAGTTATGGGGATCATGGCAACGTTTGGTGCAAATGCATTACAACGAAAAGAGAAACTCACAAAAGTAGAAGATATTATGGTGAGTGATTTTATTAGTGTCACCCCAGAGCAGCCGTTATCAGATGTGGTTAAGTTTTTTGTAGATAATCGCCACGGTTGTATGCCCGTTGTTAGCCAGCAGGGTCAGCTAGTGGGTATTTTAACGTCTTCTGATTTTGTGCGTTTAGCGGCAGCACTACTTTCGTAAGCGCCCTTGCTTAGTAAAAACTGCATTTTGGCTTTACTAAGTGCAGTTTTTTACTCGCTTAAAGATGTATAAAATTAATAGCATAGATAGCTAAGTCACTAACGGCCTGTTATGGTAAACACCTCTGCTTTCGATGATTATTACAAGGTAACTGTGCTGCATGGCTAATCAATTAAATGTACTGGGAACTCGCTTACAACTGTGTTGTGGTAATGGTGGCTATACCCGTGAAGGGTTTTGCTATGTACCAGATTCAGACCTTGGCAATCACAGTGTATGCGCCATTATGACCGACGAATTTTTGCAGTTTTCTAAAGCGCAAGGTAACGATTTAATTAGCCCTAATCCTCTGTATGATTTTGCTGGCTTAAAAGCTGGCGACAAATGGTGCTTGTGCGCAGTGCGTTGGTATCATGCCATTGCTGCAAACGTTGCTCCTCCTGTGGTACTTGAAGCTACAAACCAAAAAGCGCTCGACATTATTCCGTTTGACGTATTAAAAGCGCATCAATATCAAAAAACGCTATAACGATTAAACACTGAACCCAGTTTTCTTTTGCCTAAATAGCGTAGGCAAAAAGAGTCCTTAACGTGCTCCCGTTTTAAACGTGCTTTTTTTTGCAGAATTTACAAAAAAGTGCATATTTTTCATATGCACTTAAGTTTGTTGCTTTGAAAAATACCGCCAATTAAAAATTAAAACAATAATTTCAGCAACTTAAAATAACAATACTATCGGCATGAGCATTGCTTCTATTAATACAAGACGTGTTCGTTATCGCAATTAAAACACTCACTTGAGTTAAGCGAACACTATTTTGAAATAGTAGGAGGCATAATGAGTAACAGTAATAATGCAAACAAAGTCGCTGAATTTACCGCTCCCGGTGTAGAAAATGAATCAGCAAATAAAGCAATATCTGTTCTAGAAGATCGCATGGTAGCGCTAATTGATTTACAACTAACTTTAAAACATATTCATTGGAATGTAGTAGGTCCAAACTTTATTGGCGTACATGAAATGCTAGACCCACAAGTTGAAACCGTGCGTGAAATGACCGACACCATAGCAGAACGTATTGCCACTTTAGGCGGCGTCCCTGTTGGTACACCAAAATCAATTGTCGATCGTCGTACATGGGAAGACTACGCTATAGGCAAAGGTTTAGTAACCGAGCACTTAGCTGCATTAGACAAAGTATATAACGGCGTTAACGGTGATCACCGTAAAGCTATAGAATCACTTGCTGAGCTTGATCCGGTATCTGAAGATATGATCATTGCGCAACTTGCAGAGCTTGAGCAATATCAGTGGTTTGTTCGTGCCCATATAGAGTCATCTACGGGTCAATTGAACAGCTAATTTCAAATTGATATACATTGAGCCCAGCAAATATGCTGGGCTTTTTTATTTTTTCACTATATCCATCTCATCATAAAGCTAAAACCACACATTTAATCCACTATAACGCGTTTAGTTACTATACTTATTTTTATACAGAACTTACTATCTACTCCTTATTATTAAAGGGATTTTTTCAGTGTTGTCGCGTTTATATAATTTTATGCCTGGTTTACAAACGTTGTTTAATTATCAGCGCCAATGGCTTGCCGACGATATGCGAGCAGCCTTATCAGTTGCAGCCGTGGCATTGCCTGTAGCTATTGCTTATGCGCAGCTTACCGGCGTAAATGCCGCCGTTGGTCTCTATTCTTGTATCTTACCTATGATGCTTTATGCACTATTTGGTACCTCTAAACAGCTTATTATTGGCCCTGATGCCGCAACCTGTGCGGTGATTGCCGCAGTAGTGACTCCACTTGCCGCAGGCGATAGCTTTAAACATTGGCAATTAGTGATCACCATGACAGCAATGACAGGTATCTGGTGCTTTATTGCCAGCCGCTTTAAACTAGGTGTACTTGCTGACTTTTTATCAAAACCTATTTTAATGGGACTGCTCAATGGCGTAGCTATTACCATTATTGTTAGCCAGTTTTCAAAAGTATTTGGTTTTACCTTTGACGAACGCTACTTACTGGAGCGCTTAGGAGGTGTGCCAACCTATTTATCGCAAACTCATATTCCCACCTTGCTAATGGCTTTATTAACGCTGAGTGCCTATTTCGCTTTCAAACGTATTAAACCAAGTTGGCCTGCCTCTATGCTGGCAATCACATTGGCTGCTATCTTAGTTTGGTTATTCAACTTAGAACAGTTTGAGATAAAAACCATTGGCGTTGTAACGGGTGGCTTACCTATATTTAACCCTCCGATGTTTGATATTGGGGTGATCCGTGAGCTCGTAGTTCCTGCACTTAACTTAGCCATAGTCAGCTTTGTAAGTATGATGTTGACCGCACGAAGCTTTGCTGCCAAAAATGGCTATGACATTAATCCAGATAAAGAATTTAGAGCCTTAGGTATTGCCAATTTAGCCTCAGCATTGTCGCAAGGTTTCGCAGTTAGTGGTGCTGACTCGCGTACGGCTGTTAACGACAATGCCGGCGGTAAAACTCAATTAGTATCGATTATAGCGGCTGTTATTATTGCCATTATTGCGTTATTTTTAACGGCTCCCCTTGAGTATATTCCCAGTGCAGCACTGGGAATTGTGCTTATTATTGCTTCAATTCATCTCATCGATTTAAAGACGTTATGGCAATTAAAATTTAAAGATAAGCAAGCATTCTACTTAGCATTAACTACGTTATTTGCGGTGTTGTTTATTGGTGTAATCCCTGGCATAACGCTTGCGGTGTTATTGGGTTTATTTCAATTTATCCGCAGCGTTATGCGTCCGTCTGACACTATTTTAGGTATTGATGCCAAAGGAGTAGTAAGAAGCCTCGACGAAACAGATAAAGCCAAAGCGATACAAGGCGTTTTTATTTATCGATTCAATTCGCCTTTAACTTACTTTAACGTGGGTTACTTTAAACGTCGCTTATTAGAACAATACGCACGCCAGAAAGACGATATAGAATGCGTTATTATAGACGCTGTACCTTGTTTTACTCACCTTGATCTAAGTGTAATGAGCATGCTTGCCGACTTAGATGTAATTTTTAAAAAACGCCATATTCGTTTAGAGCTTGCTGGCAGAAAACGTCAATTGCTCGCTTGGTTTAAAACGGCAGGAATTACATCTGGTAAAGAGGGGATTTATGTTCACTCAGACTTGTATATCGCCCTACAAAAAAACAGTGTGAGTCAACATATTACTGAAGCCGCTTTATTTAAATCGCCTAACCAAAGCTCAGCTTAGTTAGAATTATTAGTTATCCTCTACTACACTCAAATTTAGATAAAATATGGTGATGACTCATTTCATTAACTGAAAAATATCTGAGACTCAGTGCAAAGAATGTTTTCTTTATTAACTTGTTAAGCCTTAAAAAGATATCGCAAGCAAAAATGAAAATGCCATACCATGCAGTATCAAAATACGCGTGCAGCCGCTTATTTTATGGCTTATCAAATAAAGCGTTATTGATGAGAACAATTAAGCACTGCAAAAAACCAATTAAAAAATGGAGTTATTATGAAATATACACTCTTAATTGCATGCTTAATGGCACTGGCAGGCTGTGATAAAGGAGTTGATTCTCCACGAGGTTTTAGCTTGCCAGAGGGGAATGCAGAACAAGGTAAAGCCGTGTTTTTAAAATATAAGTGCTTGGCATGTCACACCCTTGCAGGCGTTGAAGATAGCAGCGTAACAAAACATGACGATATTTCTATTAAGCTAGGAGGTAATAAAACCAAAATAATTACTTATGCTGAGCTGGTCACGTCAGTAATAAACCCCTCACATCGGTTTTCTAGGCCTTATAGACCCGACGCCAGAAATGAAGATGGCAGCTCAAAAATGACGGTATTTAACGATACCATGACCGTATCTGAACTCACCGACTTAGTCACTTTTTTACAACCAAACTATAAACTTATTCCGTACCACAGAACTAATTACCAACTTTACTCTCACTACAAGTAAATATTGATAGCAAAAAAAACCGTTGCTAAACAACGGTTTTTTATGCGTTATATCTACTCGGCATTAACCATGTCTTCAAATTTCATACCGGTCAGCTTGGTCAGCACTTTAATCACATAAATAAAAATTCCAATCAGCATTATCATAGATGGAATCGCGATCACTGGATAACTCAATAGCGTCATTTCACCAAGTTGCTCGTTAAATTCCACGCTACCTGCTGGGCTAGTAACAATCCATTTAGCTAAGAGGTAATTCATAGTTGATGAAAACACAAAGGTGAGCGCTAATAAGTAATTAGCATTAGTAATCTTTTGTTTAAAGTTTTGCGTATTGCCGCGCTCATCAAGGGCATCGTAAATAGTGTCTAACTTAAATAAAAGTGAGTTTAATAAGAGCTTGGCTAGCAAGGGTTTACCAAAAAAACCCGACATCAGCACGGTAAAACCAATGATTGCTGGTATAGCCGCTTCTTTAATTGCTAACCACTCAACATTAAGCTCAAACAGCGCAATACCACCGGTAAGCAAAGTACTTAAAAAGCCCAAAAGTGAAATAAAATTTAATGAGCCCGCTTTTATAAAATCATAAATACCGTAACTAATAGGGAATATAAGCGCCACAATTAAGCCAATCACGCTGCCTAAATATTCAGGCCCTGAAAATTTCATTAAAATGACTGAAGGTATGATGATATTAAATACGATTTCGATAAGCGGATTATTCTTTTTACGCTTATTTATAGCTTGATTATCACTGGTCATTTTTAATTCCAAAAAATATTACTGCTGCCATTAGCTCCTCTCTAAAGAGTAAGTAATGCTGAAAATTATCTTTATGCATAATACCCGCAATACACTCGCTATTCTAGCATCGCACTTAACCGTCCGATTTTTTAGATCGCTATTTTATCCAAAGCTATTTTTATCAATAAATAATTTATCGACCGCTCTATATTCTTATACTGAGTGTTCATTATTACAGAGCACATTTTTTACAGCTTGGAAAACCTTCATGCTTGCTCTAGTATCTAGTTGTCTTAGCTCATAATTTGCATCTTAATGAAATCATTTCCATCACTGTATTTTGCCAATTTATTTTTAATTATTGGTACCGGCTTACTTACAACCTATTTAGCCCTTTACTTAGGTAAACAAGGCACGTCTACGTTTTGGATAGGCCTAATGACCTCGTGTTATTACCTTGGCTTATTACTGGGTTCAAAACTTGGCTATCATTTAATTAAATCGGTGGGTCACATTAGAACCTTTGCAGCAAGTACTGCGGCGGTTACTGCCTGTGTGGCCGCACACGGAGTAAGCGACAATCTATATATATGGTTAGGCCTTAGGCTTTTTGTTGGCTTAGGGATGATGTGTAATTACATGGTGCTAGAAAGCTGGCTAAACGAACAATCAGCGCCTGAATCTCGCGGGCGAGTCTTCTCTTTTTATATGATCACCTCTTACTTAGGGATGATTTTAGGCCAACTAGCGCTCGCACAATTTCCTGAGCTAGGGTATGCACCGCTATTTTTAGTATGCATGGCGTTGGCTATCGGTATTATTCCAATTTCTATCACTCGCAGAATTCACCCTAAACCGTTAAAGCCGATAAAAATGAGTCTGTTTGATTACGCTAAAAAAGTGCCACAGTCGCTTACTGCGGTGCACTTTGCAGGCATTATCAATGGTAGTTTTTATGGCCTAGCGCCTATATTTGCTAAGCTATCTGGCTTTGGCGCCGCAGAAATTGCTATTTTTATGTCGGTGACTATTTTTGCTGGTTTGCTAGCCCAGTGGCCAATGGGGATGCTCTCTGATCGCGTTCGTCGTAGCGTATTAATTCGAACTAATGCAGCAGCTATCGGTGTTGTAAGTTTGGCATTGTTTTTATTGCCTACTTCACAACTAACAGCTTACATACTCACTTTTATCTTTGGTTTATTTGCGTTTACTTTATATCCGCTTTGTTCTGCGCTAGCTAATTCGCGGGTTGAGGACGAAGAGCGCGTAGGCGTATCATCTGCATTATTAGTCGCTTTTGGCGCCGGTGCAGCAATAGGCTCAACAGTTAACGCACAGCTGATGACCTACTTTGGTCACCAAGCATTGTATGCGTCAATTTCGCTATTAACCGTGGCTATGTACTTACTACTAACCTTTATTAACTCTAAACAAAAAGTTGAACAGCCAGAACCCAGTGATTATGTGGTCGGTACATCCGATGTTACAAACTCGCCACTGGCCGCTACGATGGATCCGCGCATTGAAGAAACCACCGCGCAAGATCAAATGCTGGTTGTAGATGAAGAAGAAGATGAATTTTTTGAGCATCCCCAAGGGGAGCTGTTTAAAGATCTTCACGAAGATGACGTGAAAAATTAACTTATACTGCTTGTAATGCTTTCAAAACACGCTAAGCAAACATCAATTAAGGGAGTAATTATACTCCCTTAATTGTTTTAGCTTTTAAGCAAACCCTGTTTCAATATCTCGAAAAGTCCACTTCCCATTTGGATCTGCAATATCAATTAACTCACACGCCTTTTTATTCCATGCAGCCAAGCAAGTAATGTAGTTTGTTAGTTGGTGATATGCACGATCAGGGGCGTCAGGGCGAATTCTCGACATAGTAAACCCTGAATAAGTAGCACCACTACCCACCCAGCTCACAATTGAAGAAGCAACACTGCCACCAGGAACAGCAAAACCAACAGTTGTAGTAACAAGGCCTAAAATAGTTGCTGCTTTCTCAACACTATTACCTGTTTTCATAATATCTTCGTTTATCACTGGGTGTAATAAAGCTAATAAGTTGATTGCTTGGGGCTGATTTGAAGCAATAGCAACATCGTTAGATGTTTTTGCAACACTACCGGGTGCTGAAGCTCCCCCACGCATAGCAGGAAGTAAGCTATTAAAAGATTTTTGACTATTATTACTGGTAGAAAAAACAACGGACTGTGTCGTTAAGCCACCGGCTTTAACACGCTTTTGATCCCTAGGTGTTACAGTAGATTTATAGGTGCGTTGTAAGCGGCGATAAACCGCAGCACTGCACTGTGTCATTTGGATTGCCAAAGCGGCTTGCTCTTTGAAAGCCCGCCCAATAGCGCGCTCAGAAAGTTGAGTTAGTTGCGCTTTTTTCTTCAGCACATTTTGACCAATGATAATATCCACAAAAATATCCTTATTTATTATATGATAAGGCCGATTCTAGCATAATGCTAAGCAGAGATAACAGCTCAAAAAGAAAAACCTCATTGGCTTATCTGTGGCTTAAGATCGTTTAAATCTAAATGGATAGTCATTTCAAAATTATCAGGCTGTACAGCAACATCACTCAAACCTGTTCTCGCAAAATAATCTTCAAAGTCTTGCTGATATTTAGCCGAAAACTGCGTATACGCGGTAATAAACAAACTCAACTTTTTAGCTATTATTGGATAGGTAGCGGCAAGTTCCCGCAGTTTTTCAGGTTCAGCAAAGGCAAATTCAGCATAAATATTAAAGTCGTTTCCGACAGAGGTTTTACCATAATCAGACAAAAAGCCTGCGTTATAATCGGGTGCAGATTTATACTTTGTAAGCGCGTCAAAATTAGATGCTGCGGGTTTCCAGTCTTTTGGCAGCAAAGCTTGCCATGCAAATATAACGAAAGGTGAACGTATATAAACTAACGAGCTTAATTCATGATGAACCCCTTTCAACGAATTTTCGAAATTAAAACTCGTGCCATTCCATCCTGAGAGATTAACTAGAATTATGGAATTACTTGAATAGGTTCCTCCAGCAGCAGCCCCCTCTATAAGCATAGGTCCAGAAAGGTAAATAGCGTCAATTGCTTCAGCAACAAACCCTGGAGGATAGGTCGTTAATGCGGCCTCAATACCATCGAGTGACTCAGAAGCATCTGCAAGCGTAGTCATTTCCATTTCAAGAATTGGAGCCTCTCCATCACTAACTGCAAATTGTTCAGGGAAAAATAAACGGGGTTCACCAGCTTGAATGTCTACTTGGTGTGTTTTGGATAAACGATTAGCTTGCTCTGTTTCACTTTCGAAATATGAACACGCACTAACAAATAATAAAAAAACGAATATTGCTTTTTTCATTTATAAAATCCTTTTTAATGAGCATGCCTGAATGTTGCCACCGCTACTACTGAGAAGCAAAATCTAACAACAGCAGGGAAGCAACTTAAAGCTCTAAATTTCATCTACCTAGAGTAAATAAAATAGAAAATAACAGGCAAAACTTAAAATAACTACATTCTTTTTAGCCAACCCAAAATAAAAAAATTAAGAGACCTTTTATATAGGTTAAATACTACCCCTGTATTTTTAATTAAATTTTAAAACTATTTCACCCCTTTTCTATTTGCCAGCCGTTATAGCTCTGAAACAACATAATAAGTTAATTTGGAGCGGCTTATGCACACACTTGAATTCCCTAAAAACCCCATGTTCAAAACATCAACAGCTGTTATTGGCGGTGCTGCGATGACCTTTATCGCATTTGCCTTTATGCAATACTTAATTAGTGGCGAGCAAAGAGCACCTATTAAATTGGGTGATGATATTACTGTTGAGATTTTTCAAGCACCAGAAGATAAACAAACCACGCATATTAAAAGAATACCGCCACCACCCACACCTAAAGTGCCGCCTAAAGCACCGCCACGTGTAACACCTAGTAATGAGCCAATAACAGCAATAAGCACAGCACCACCCATAGTAATTGACAGACTTGGTGACGATATGAAGCAAATAATTACCCGCCCAACGGGAGATGCTTCACCCATTGTGCGCATAAACCCTAAATACCCAACTAGCGCGGCACGGGATGGCATAGAAGGCTGGGTACAACTTAGCTTTAATATTTCACCCACAGGTGAAGTAATTAATGCCACGGTAGTAAATTCCGAGCCAAAACGCATATTTGATCGCGAAGCACTTCGCGCCATTAAACGCTGGAAATATCGTCCAAAAGTAATTGAAGGTGTGGCACAATTGCAAACAGGTCAAACCGTACAGCTTGATTTTAAATTAGACAGTTCGCAGTAAGGGAATAAGCGCCTATGCTATTGAGTATTAAGTCATGGTTATTTGAAGCGCCAAGCAAAGACTGCATGGCGCGGTATGCAAAAAGTGGCGACAACCGCCACTTAGAGCAGCTTATTGCCTTATACAGTAACGATTTATATCACTACCTAGTTACCCAGTCTAATACACATTTAGCATACGACGTAAGCCAACAAACATGGCTAAAGGTTATTGAAAAGCGCCACCTTTACCAAGCACAAACCACGCCCAAAGCCTGGTTATTTAAACTCGCACGCAACACCCTAATAGACGAATACCGCAAACAGCAACACTTTGTCGAGCTTGACGAAAACAGCCAACTACCTGCGCAAAATAACAATCAAAGTGAATTAACAAGTAGTGACTCACACATAGGCGACACACACATAAGTTATGAAGCGTTTAATGCTGCGCTCAAGCAACTTAGTTTTGTGCAGCGCGAAGCCATCACCTTACAACAAGAAGGCTTTAGCCTTGCCGACATAGAGCTTATAACGCAAAGCAACGCCCAAACCATAAAAACAAGGCTACGCTATGCCAAACGAAACCTAAAACAATTATTAGGAGACTGTAATGAATAAGCCTGATGAGCAGTTTAATGAAAAGCTCACACAACATTATAACGAGCGAAAAGCATGTACCACTCTTTCGCATGCTCAACAACAGGCGTTAAAACACAGCGTAGCTCAAAAACAACCTAAAAAGCTTGGCTTTGCCCTGCAACTCACAAGCCTTACCTGCGCACTGGGCTTACTGGCTTTTATAGTGCTCGACAGTAACAACGTGGTAAATACTGCCCCTAAAACCGTATTAAACACCATAGATATACACGACTACTCGTTTATAACAACGCATGAAATAGATCAAACAGGTAGCTACGCAAGCACCATAACGCAACAAAAACGCGCGCTCGACACCCAACTAGCAAACGACTTACGCCGCCATCAACAACACCATATAGAATACGGCACGCTCGTAAAGGTCGACAACGACTGGTACATAGCCAGCTGCAATGACGAGGTACTGGTACAAATTAAGCAGTCACTGCTCAGTGATTTAAAGGGAAGGCACGCAGTAGAAAGTAATATAAATACGGGTGACATACTCGCTATGGCACATAACAGGAAAGGACAGATTATTGCGCTTAAACATGCAGGGGTTGGAGCGAAGCAGTGTAGGGCTTAATAATTACTATATGCTTAACGATATTCTAGTTATTCTTAAGACACAATATTTTAATAAAAGAAAATCTCGCTAAGGAAAGCTATGAAACCAATAAAAAAAGTTGATCTAGAACTTACCACCATACAAAAGTGGTCTAGTGCACTTTTGTTGTTTTTAATACTTATTTTCATTTGTTTTGTCAGTGTATTTGGTATCGGTGCACCAAAAAATATTCAAACCTGGACAAATACCTCTAGTGTGTTTTATAACCTAACAAGTACGTGTATCGCTGTAATATCTCTCATACTTCTATTAAATATCTGGAAAGATAATAGAAAAGAGCTCAAAGAAACTCGTGAAGCTTTACAAGATCAACTGAACATTCAAAACTTTACAGTCACTAAAGAGACCTTAACTTCTGTTATTTTTCAAATAAAAGAGTTAAATAAAAAGCAATTAATACTCATTGAAAACAATTACAACTATGTAATTAAATCTGTTGGAGAAAGAGACGACTTAGACTTCACTTCGTTAACAATAAATAATAATGGAAATTCGGATCAATACACACATAGCAATTTTTTTGAAGAATATTTTCTATCAGTGGGTTCTAAAAATATAAGTAATGATTACTCACATCCAAATAATTATAAATCTCTTATTTTTGATAAGAACTTTTTTATCTATAAGGATAAAATCATTGCTCTCGGCTTACTTCTTAGCTCTGTTAAGTCCGAAGAATATAAAAAGATTTTACGAGTGATACTCTATCCTGAGTTATCAATCTTCACATGGTTATTTGTATTAGAAATATCTTCTCACCTACACCTATATGAAAAAGGAAAACTTCATATAGGTATGAAAGCAGTCTTCATAGAGATTGCTTACTTAGTTTCCTTTCAAATCGAAAGTAAAGAGCTATTAGGCTGGCTCTCTGAAGAAACAAGAAAAAATATGGAAGATCAAGGTGTAGCTATTTAAAAACTTAATATACATGAATAAGCCTGCTACTCAGCAGGCTTATAGCTCCAGAACTAATAATAGCCCACCAACGCGCTAGCAAGCTAAGCGCCTACAAAACAGTGTATATACTCGGCTATAAAGCTGTGAAATAAATTGGCGTTCCGTTGGGTTTCGTGTCACTAAACCCAACCTACGTGTAAACAAAAAAGCCTGCGATTAAGCAGGCTTTTGAATGTTTGGAACTGTCTTGCTCTGAAATGTGTTTATAACACAATTAAGCTCGTTACTAAGTAAGCTACAAACGTTAGGCCGCCGCCCACTAACGCATAAGGTAATTGGGTTTTAACGTGGGTGAGTAAATCACAACCTGAGGCGATGGCTGATACTGCGCTGGTGTCGGATATAGGGGAACAATGATCGCCAAATATCCCACCACCTAAAATAGCGCCTACCACCAGCGATGGCGGTAAACCAAGCGCTTGAATAAGCGGTACGCCAATGGGGATAAGTATGGCAAACGTGCCCCACGAGGTGCCTGTAGTAAACGACATAACCGCGCCAGTTAAAAACAGCACTGGCACTATTAAATATATCGGTAAGTAATCGCCAACCAAAGATGCCACAAACACGCCAGTACCTAGCTCTTTTAAGCTTGCGCCCAAGGTGAGCGAGAGCAATACAATACTTACCAGTGGGAGTAATTCGCCCATGCCTTTAAAGCCAGTATCGACTAATTGGTGGTGGGTAAACTGGCGCGAACTAATCATTAAGCAATAGGCCACAACAATAGCCAGTACAGTGGCATACAATACCGATTTTGAGCCACTACCCTCGGCAAGTACCCCGTTACCGGTATAAAACATAAAACCGACCATGCTCACAATCAGCGTTAGCAATGGCACCAACATAAAGCGCGCTTTAGAGCCTTTTACTTCTTCTTTTAGTTCGGTTGTTTGTAGCTCTAACTTTTGCTCGGCTACTTTCATTGGCCCGTGTACTTTATCAAAGGCAATGGTATAAAAAACAATAACCAGGGTGATTATGGCGTAAAAGTTATAGCCTACACTGCCCCACAGCACCGACACGGCCGACTCACCTAATTCGTAATTACCTAGCAAGCCAAGTACAAATGCACCCCAGCCGTTTAGTAATATTAAAATACACACAGGGGCGCTGGTGCTATCGATTATATAAGCTAAACGCGCGCGGCTCATTTTAAATTTGTCGAACAGGCCACGAGATAAAATACCCGAGGTAAGCACACTTAAGTTTGACTCTATAAATACCGCAACGCCGGTAAACATAGTTAAAAAGCCCACTTGGCGCTTACTTTTCGCAACACCTTTGTTCATCAACAAATTAACGGTAGCAGCAACACCGCCAGATTCGCGAATATAGGCAAGTAAGGCGCCTATTAAAATACTAAAGATGAGTATACGGGTATTACCGGGAGAACTGGCTACAGCGACTATGCGCTCAATGCTATTTAAAAACGTAGTAAATACGCTATTTCCTTCACCTTGTAATGCGAGTAAAAATTCCGATGAAATTACCGCAACAAGCAGCGCCATAATGACTTCTTTGCGCCAAAACACAATAATAATGGCAATCAGCGGTGGCAAAATAGAATACCAATGCATAAACAAACCTTTTTAATTTTTATAATAAACGCGGCTTTAACAGCCTTGGTTAGTTAATAGTAAGCAGTTAACTTAATAGATTTACACCATTAAGTCACTCACTGAGTTTACTGATTTAACAGCGCCTCATAAATTAATGAAACAATAGAACCATATTGAGCTGTTTCATAGTTTTTACCTACAAACTGATAACGTTTTTCACTACCTTTAATTGGTGAATGGCGTGCATTGGTAAGTAAGATGATGGCTAAATCGTAAGCGGGATCAATCACAGTTACTGTGCCAGTCCAACCTGTGTGTCCATAAGCTTGTGGGCTGGCATACGGGCCAAAGTGCCAGCGCCGCGCTTGATTATTTCCTGCAAGACGAAAGCCTAAGCCGTAGGTTTCATCGGTACTTTGTGGGGTTAAAAACTGCGCCAAACTACTGGCATTAAAAATTTGCTTATCGCCGTAACCGCCCTTGTTGAGTAACACTTGACATAAAACAGCCAAATCGGGGGCATTACTAAATAGTCCTGCATGGCCTGCTACACCATCAAGTGAATAAAAAGCACGTTCGTCATGCACCTGCCCTTGTAGCACATTGGTACGAATATTATCAAAATGAATACGGCCATCGCGGGTATTTCCACTTAGCTCCGTGGCGGCAAACTGCTGACGATTAAAGCCTTTTTTAAGCGGGTTAAATAAAGTGTTGTTAAGCTTTAAAGGCGCGTAAATATGCTGCTCTAGATATTTGTCGAGCGGTTGGCCGCTAATACGCTCAATTAAAACTCCTAAAATCATGTAATCAATATCAGAGTAAACATGCTGAGCGCTTGGCTCACTGGCTAGTGGTACGCTGGTAAGTAGTAATTGTTTAGTGGTGTCGCTGGCTTGTGAAAAAAACGCTTCGCCATAGCGGGTGTCTTTTCGATGAAAATCAAACACTGGCGGATAACCGGCTTTATGAGTGAGTAAGTCTTTAACTTGGCGCAGCTCTCGTCCATCGCCTTGGTATTCTGTTAGGTAATCACTCACTCTGTTATTTATATTTAATTGCCCTTCGCTTACTAGTTTCATTAACGCAAAGTTAGTAGCAAATATTTTTGTGTTTGAGGCTAAATCGAATAAGGTATTTGTTTGCATGGGCTCTGGGCGTAACAACATTAAGTCATTTTGCTGATATTGCTTGGCATCACCATAAGCGGTTAATTTTAATATCTTACCCGCTTTAATTACCGCTAATACCGCACCAGGAAAACCCTCACTTACATCTTTTTCTATTAGCTTATCTACCGCACTAAAATCAATGGTTTTAGCCACTGAGCTATTTAGAGTAGCAAAGGCAAATCGCAGAGTTAAACTGCCGTCAGCAGGTTGAATGTTATCAACCTTAAAAGTGTTAACTCCGTTGTGAGTGTACTGCCCTAAATTAAAGGCATACTCAGTATTTTTTTGCAGGGTATCAAGCGCTAACTTTTTATTATTAATATAAATATCGGCACTTAAGGCACTTTCATTTTGTAGTAATAATTTTCCGCGCCCTTTATACGCTTTAAAGGTGCCACGATTATTTACATATTCTCTGCTGCTGGGGTTGGACTCAGGAAAGGTGGCAATCACCTGAGCATGAGCGAGGCTTTGTATTTGATTAGGAATAAACGGGCGCTGAGATTTAATTGCACTGCTTGCGCCACTGCAACCGGTAATAATAAAGCAAAGCGCAATTGTCAGCGCGTTAAAAAAAGTACGCTTTGCTAACACGGAAAAATTTAAATACACACTCATTCCTTTATTGGTAGAGCAAATAAGGCGCTCTTTGCTGTTTAAATTGCTCGAGCCCCGCTTGCCAGCTTTGTTTAATTTCCTTAGCTGAGTGCCCTGCTTCTATGGCGAGTCTTAATTTATCAGTTCCTGCGAGCTTATCCATAAAATCGGCACGTTCAAAAAACGGCTGTTTAGCCTGAGTCAGTTGCTGGTAAGCATTAATTAAATAATTTAAGTTTAAGCCAATGGTATTACTATGGCGTAAATCAATCCCTTTCACCATTTGGTCTTTAAATTTAGGATTAAGTGCTGCGCCTTTTATTGAGCGCGGGGTAAAGCTAAAGTCCCCAAGTGCTACTGGTGAATAACCAATAACCTGAAATGCAAAATCAGTTCCTCTACCTATGCTAACAGGGGTTGCCTCAAAAAAGCACAACGAGGGATACAGCGCTATTGATTGATCGTTGGGTAAATTAGGGCTTGGTTTTACCGGTAAACTATAACGACTGGTGCGGGTGTAATGAGCAACACTGATCACGCTCAGTTGTAAATTAGCCGCTTGATTGATCCAGCCCTCGCCTTTGATCATTTTAGCCAGCTCGCCTACCGTCATACCGTGTAATACAGGGATTGGGTGCATACCCACAAACGATTTAAACTGCGGTTCTAAAATTGGCCCATCAATGTGGCTAATATTAGGATTTGGCCTATCAAGTACTATAAATTCAACACCTTGTTCAGCCGCAGCCTCCATCATGTAATGCATTGAGCTAATGTAGGTGTAAAAACGTACGCCCACATCTTGAATATCAAAAATAATGATATCAACATCGCTTAGCACCTTGGCGCTTGGTTTTTTGTTTTTTCCGTAAATAGAAATTAGTGGAATACCAGTTTTGCTATCAACGGCGTTTTTAACATGCGCTCCCGCATCATGATCGCCTCGAAAGCCATGCTCAGGTGCAAAAATTTTAGTGATGTTGATGTTTTTAGCCAGCAAGCTATCAACCAGATGTGTTTGACCCACTACAGAAGTTTGATTGACCACCAGCCCGACACGTTTGTTTTTTAATTGCGGTAAGTACATGGCAAACTGCTCTGCACCTACGGCGATTGTATGTTTAGCCTCATTTACGTGTGCGGTAACAGTAAAAAGTGCGCTTAAAATAAATAAGAATATAAAAAATACGGTTTTAAACATACAGCAAGATCCTTTTAAACAAGACGTTCAAAATAACACAGCCGAGTTTAAAGAGCAGCTTAGGTTTTAGGTTTTAGGTTTTAGGTTTTAGGTTTTAGGTTTTAGGTTTTAGGTTTTAGGTTTTAGCAATGAGAAGCTGTGCTTTTAACGTAAGCAAAGCTCTACGTTTACATTAAAAATGTTGGCGGTGGTGTTACTAAAAAACCACCGTTATTGTTTTATTAAGCTTTTTAAATTTTTACTGTACGTTCTACTCACCTTTAGGTTTTTTTCATTATCTAACACTGCCATGTATTCAGAGTTACGTAATGGGTTGAGCTGTTTGATGTGGCTTAAATTAACAATGGTTGATTTATGTATGCGTAAGAAGTCTTCTGGTAAGGTGTTTTTTTCAAGATCTTTTAAACGCGCTCGCATTACATAGGTTTCTATCAGTGTATGAACACACATATAATCGCCAGCGGCGTCGATCCATAAAATATCTTTAAACGGAATTATTTGAATCGGGTTTTTAGCATCTTGGATCACTAAGTTTTCGGCTTCAAATTTATAGTCAGAATTAGCAGAAACGGCGATTTCGTCGGGGTCATTTTTCACCAATGACTGCTGTACTTCAATTAGCTCGTTTTTACTATTAAGCTTTGCAGTATTAATAACTCTATCAATCGCTTCAGCTAAACGGTCTAACTTAACGGGTTTAAGTAAGTAATCAAGTGCGCGCACTTCAAATGCTTTAACCGCATGTTGGTGAAACGCAGTAACAAAAATAACCGCTGGGCAGCTTTCTGGCTGAAAATGTTTAATTAACTCAAAGCCTGATTTTGTTGGCATTTCTATATCTAAAAAAACTAAATCTACGTCATGTTTGTTCAATATATTAATTGCTTCATCAACACTTTGGGCACTACCAATCACGTCTATTTCGTCAAAAGCTTCCAAACGAATACGTAACCCTTCAATAGCGCTGTATTCATCGTCAACCAGTAAAGTTTTTAATCGCATCATTATTGCAAACCATTAATAGGAAGAGAAATACACAGCCATGCGCCGCCTGTTTTGGCATTGCCTTTTTCAATGTGGTGGCTGTTTCCATAGATTAATTTTAAGCGTTGCTCACAATTAGCTAAGCCTATGCCTCTTTTTGATTTTTTATTGTCGTTAAACCCTTTGCCAGTATCTGCAACTTTAATGAGCAATGCGGTTTTTGTTTTTTCAACATTGATTGTGATCACCATTTTTTGATCTGCTCGCATACCATGTTTTAAGGCATTTTCGACTAACGGTTGAACTAATAAAGAAGGGATTAATAAATCGTTGCATGGTTCATCAACGCTTATATTAACCTCTAACCGGTCGGTAAATCGACACTGCTCTATATCTAAGTAGGTTTTTAATATGGCAATTTCTTCTTTAATCGCTACTTTTTCAAGTGGGTCGGTATACAAGCTATGGCGCAGTAGGTCACATAGTTTTTCGAGCATATTAACTGCCTGCAAACTTTCTTTTTTTAAGATTAAGGTGCAAATGGCATTAATGCTGTTAAACATAAAATGCGGGTTAAGCTGGTATCGTAGCATTTTAAGTTGCGACTCTTTGGCAAGGTGCGTCGCTTCGGCGGCTTTTTGAGTTTGCTCTAAATTATCTAAATAAATTTTAATTGCATAATAAAAAGCAGTCCATGTTGAAAGCATAGTTAACGATGCTGACGTCCAAGTACCAAAGTCAAACCACGACATGGCAAGCCAGCCATTGCCATATAACCATTGCAAAGTGACCCACTTTATTTGTGTCCAAACTAATGTTGCAGTTAACAACAGTATTAAGTGTGATGCGACTTTCGTTTTGAATGCGTGCTTACTTGAGCAGTTGTAAGCTCTTCTTAAAGCTAGCGTGATCAAAAAACCACATGTTACATCAATGATTAAATGCGGTATGTGTATTGACCACGGCTCTTCGCTGGGTATTTTAATCATCAGCTCAGTTAGCATTGCATATACAATCCAACCACAACTTTGAAATAACCAGAAAAGGTGACTTCTGGGGTTTTTGGCATTCACATTCGTAGATCCAGTTTTAAAGGCAGCCGATTATCTGTTCTTTGTCGGCTGCCATTGAGTGTGGCTAATTTGCGCAACTTAATTTTGAAGCATTATTATCTGGCTTCTTCGTTAAGGTTACATCTGCAATTGCTAAGCGTAAGTTACGACTAGTTACGCGCAGTACATCTGTTATCTCTGCAGATACATCGCCATCATTACAATTTAACGGTATTGCCAAAGTATGCCAGCGTTTATCAGACATTACCTTGTTTAACGATGAAAATTTAATGCTTCTTAAACAATTACTTTCGTTACACATAAGCTGTAATTTAGTGTCTTGCTCAGGCGCTTTATCTAACCGCAGTTTTAATTCAAGATAGGCGTTATTAAATTTGCTATCAAGTAGCTCAGGCTTTAAATAACTTAGACTCAGCGTTGCATTAGCAAATTGAGATGGCCAACTAAATTGTCTTGCATCTTCTTGATACGACAAGTTCACCGACTGCATGAGCAGGCTTTTTTTATCACCACTGGTTGCCGATGAGCCGGTCGTTAAAACGTGTGCTGTTGTGCTATCTGCTAGTTTCCAAGTTAGGTTTTTAGCTAAGCTTCTTACAAACAAAGGCTGGGCATTACTTTTTACGTTCTTTCTAGGCGTGGTTTTTTCACTTAAGGCGGACATATTGATGCTGTCTTGATAAGTTAACCCATAACCATACGCAAACAAGGGATCGTAATTGGCATCACCACGGTTTAAATTAAATTGCTCATCGTATTTTGGCCATGAAAAACTCAGCTTACCGACAAAATCAAACTGGGCATTCCCTTGTTGGTCAGTGAGTAATACATCGGCAACACCTTGGCCTTCAGAGCCTGGCAACCATGCAGCAACAAAAGCATCAGATGCATTGAGCTCTTTATTTACCCAAAGCGGGCGGCCACTCAAAAAGACGGTGACAACAGGAATATTATCGGCCTTAAGTTTACGCAGTAATTTGAGAGCCTGTTTAGTTTCAGGCTGAAACTCTAGTCGTTCTATATCTCCAAACCACTCTGCATAAGGTTCTTCACCAATAACTACAATGGCTACGTCTGGCTTAGTTTTATACTCACCAGACTCACTTAAGCTTATTTCACCGCCTGCTTTTAAAACGGATGATTGTAATCCTGAGAAAATAGAGGTCGCATTTAAAAAGTCACTGTTGGTGTTGTCAGTGCCTTGCCAAGACACACTCCAACCACCTGCTTGCATATTGATTGCATTAGCGCCTTTGCCGGCAACCAAAATATGGCTAGCTGGGTTTATTGGCAACAGGTTATTGTTGTTTTTTAATAACACTAATGACTTTCTTACCGCTTCTCTTGCCAGCTCTCGATGTTCAGAAGCACCTAACCATTGCGGGTATTGTGACTCAGGACGCGAGGATGGTTTACCCTTTGTAAACACACCCCAGCGAATTTTAGCTCTTAAAAAACGTCTAACAGCATCATCTATTCGTGATTGAGGTATAACACCCGCTTTCACTTGCTCAACAGTATTATGATAAAAGGCTTCAAAATGCTCTGGCACCATTATCACATCAACGCCCGCGTTAATTGCTTGCGCACATTGCTCTAAATCGCAGCCTTCTACAAACTTATGCGCATTCCAATCGCTTACAACAAAGCCATCAAAACCTAACTGGTTTTTAAGTACATCCGTTAATAAATGTTTATCGCCATGTACACGTTTACCATTCCAGCTATTGAAGGATGCCATAACGGATTGCACTCCCTCATTAATCGCTGAAAAGTAACCCGGGCTGTGAATATCTCTTAACCCTTTTTCATCAATTAGCGTATTACCGCGGTCAATACCTCGCTCAGTTCCTCCATCTCCCACAAAGTGCTTAGCGGTGGCAATACGGTTACTGCCTTTTAAAAAGTCAGCGCCTATGTCACCTTGAATACCAGTCACCATGTTACCCGCATAGTATTTAACTAAGTCAGGATCTTCTGAATAGCTTTCATAGGTTCTCCCCCAGCGATCATCTCTGACAACCGCTACTGTGGGTGCAAAACTCCACTCAATACCCGTGGCCGACACTTCCTTTGCTGTTGCTTGCCCTATACGTTTTATTAAATCGCCATCGCGCGCTGCGCCTAAGCCAATATTGTGCGGAAATAACGTAGCACCATACACATTGCTATGCCCATGCATGGCATCGGTCCCCCACACCGTCGGGATCGCAATACCATCTATGGTCGAATCCATAGAAGCCAGGTACATTTCATCTGCGTATTTTAACCAAGTAGCTTGATCCGCTCGTTTGTTACCATAAGGGGCGGTATTCCCGCCATTTAGATAAGAGCCAAATCCATACTTTTTCATTTGCTCGACAGTTAAATAGCCAATTTCTGGCTGTATCATTTGCGCAACTTTTTGCTCTATAGTCATTGTTTCGAGCAGTTTATCAATCTGTTTTTCAACGGCAGGATCACGCTTAAGTTGTGTGTTCACATAAGGCCAATTAACTTGCTGATTGTCTGCACTAAATACATTTTGGCAGTTGAACATGCCAAAAACAGGCAATAAGCAAAGTAATAATTTAGGGTGTTTTATTTTCGACATTTAAAACCTTCGAGATTAAATACTGTTTTATAAATACGGATTGATTAATTTAGTGTGGAATATATTCAATAAAATCATAATATGCCCATGAAGGGCTGCCGTAGTATTGACCCGGAAAGTAATTTCCTTGAGTCGAGTTGTCACCATTCCACTGGTTAATCATTATTTTTGTTTTATCAATTGGCCACGCATAGCTGGGAATTTCATTATTAGCTATTACGCCATCCCCATTGTCTTTGTACATCACTCTAATTGTTTTCTCGTTTCCTTGTGAGTCGAAGAGATACCAACGAATTGATGAACTAGACCAGTCGAAGCCAATGGTTAATAAGTTTTCTCTGTAATCAAGCCCGAATTGGCTTAAATCAATATCCTCTTCCCAGCTTTGATATGTGCCTCCTTGGGGCTGGTAGATAACATTGGTATGAACGACATTGCCTAAAGAAGGTAATAGTTCGATATCTATCTCTTGCCACGCACGTCCTGGCGAATCCCACCATGAGGTGTAAGTAAAAATAGAAGACACGGTACCGGCGATATTGCCCGACTTAACACTACCTTGTACCTTACCAAAACTATAAAAGTGATTACTTTGCAGCTCAGCACACGCACCTTCTGATAAGGAAAGAGTGATGCCGTGTTGACTTGGATTAATCATTCCTGGAGTAAATTCGCAGCCAAAAGGCGAGCCATTATCGCCACTACGTGCACTCCAAATACGAGTGTCAAATCCCCACGAAAAATCGTCTTTAAAATAGTTAGCGTGCGTGGCGGGTGAAATAACTATAAGACCAGCAACCAAGGTTGAAATTAGCTTCGTTTTCATTATTAAATTCCTTATTTAATCAAGCACCTCCTACAGTACTCTAGCCTGTAGGAGGATAATTTTTTACTCGGTTATTTAGAATGAAAAACCCGCTCTCATACCGTAGTATCTCGGCATGCCAAAGCTGCCTTTAGGGATCCCTTTGCCAGTATTATTCCAGTATTGAATAGTTTCATCTGAGGCATTATTAACAAACACTTCTGCAAACCAGTTTTGTCCTTGCGGCTCATACTTAATAGAGGCGTTAAATACGGCAAATGCATCGCGGCTATCATCGATATATTTTGTTGCTTCATCTGGCACTTGAAAATCCATGTCATCTAAATGTTTATCAACATTCCATACCGTTGAGTACGATTCATCTTTCCAGCTGGCATTTAGCCATGCGTGAACAAAACCATATTCCCCTAAGTTAAGTGTATGTGTGTAACTTATATTGGCAGTGAACTCAGGGGTCATTGCTAAATTATTCCCCTTAAGATTGGTAGCTAACAGGGTGTTTTCAGGATCTTTTGATTCTTCATAAGAAATATCAAACAGATACTCCGCGTCGTAGTCCCATTTAGTATTCCAATCTTCAGTAACTTTTGCATCAGTCCACGTTACGTAACCACTAATTCGACCATTTGGATACGGCTTCCAGTCAAACTCAAGCTCAATCCCTTTTATTGTTGAACCAGGGACATTTTGTGTGTAATAAGCAATGACAGGTTTGTTTTGAAAATCAAGAACAGGCTCGCCATTACCGTCTAAAATGGGAGAGCCATCTTCATCTTCGACTACAGATAAGCGCTCAACATTACCGATAGAGCCTACTGATGCATATTGCATATCGGTGTAGTCAGTATAGAAAAATGCCGCTTTTAAGTTTAATGAGTTATCAAAAAAGCTCGATTTAGCCCCTAATTCCCAAGTAAGTACTTCTTCTGGATTAAACTTGGTTTCAAAACGAGTAACGTCACCGGTTCTGTCGTTTACCACTTCGTAAACATCACCAATACCACCGGCTTTAAAGCCACTGGCAAGATAGGTATAAACCATGGTTTCAGGTGAAATGTCATAATCTAAACCGACACGAAAATCATGGTGTTTCCAGCTTCCCTTATTGTCGTTTTCAAAGTACGACGCATAAATAGAAGGGTCTTCGTAGTAATCAACAGGAAGGTTATTTAAATCAGTTCTATTTAACCAACCTACGGCGCAGCCATCAGCATTAGAACAGCGATAGGTTTTTCCGCCTTTATCTTCTTTTGTTTCATCACTAAATCGATAGCCAAGTGTTAGGTGTAACTTTTCAGTTAAGTTGTATGTACCTTGGCCAAATAATGCGAGGGCATCGGTAGAACGATCGGGTTGATCCCAAAACGCTTTGTCATCCATAGGGTTATCGTAATAACCTAAGGTTTTTGTTCTTTCATGAAAGTAATTTATACCTGCAATCCAGATAAAGTCGCCATATTCATCAGATTGTATTTGCAGCTCAGTTGAAAAAGATTCTGCGCCAGTGCCGTCTAAAAAGTAAGTTGCGCCATCCCAAGGGTCTAAACCTACTTCACTATCTTGTGCTGAAGAGCGCTCCATATCTTCATAGCCCAATAACCAGACAAGCGAATATTCATCGTTTATGTCGTAGTTAAGGGTATTTCTTAAGTACGTAATGTCTAAATTAAGCTTACCGGGTACATTTACAACCGCCTGATAAGTATTATCGCTGGGTAAAAAGTTGGTGCAGTCACCACCTAGTTCAGCACTTCTGCCGCGAATTTTATCGCAGTTAACTAAATCTAGGTTGTTATTGCTATCATTTACATACTTTTGAAAAACGGTGTGGTTTGAAAAATTACCATCTAAAGGCTCCCATAGGGTGCTAACTCTAAATGAATATTCATCCGCATTATTGTAAAAATTGCTTTTAT
Organism: Pseudoalteromonas sp. S1612; assembly: GCF_005887175.1. GTDB lineage: Bacteria > Pseudomonadota > Gammaproteobacteria > Enterobacterales > Alteromonadaceae > Pseudoalteromonas > Pseudoalteromonas undina. The sequence goes on from NZ_PNDH01000031.1 coordinate 117,136, forward strand.
CAGCTGGTGTTAGTGCGCGAACTTTTTGCGCTTCTGGATCTGTGCCAGCGCCATCTATCCACCAGTTTTCTCGTTGGGTAATTGTTTGACCCACACCTTGATAAGAATCTTCAGAGATTACCGGCGCATTAAGAATATCGTCGCTTAAGCGTCTTGAGTCATATTGGTTAGGATCGTAATACCCTTCTAAATAAGAATCCCGTTTCAAGCCTTTTCCTGAAAACCTAACGGCAAATTCATCATTAATAGGAATATTTAAAACGGCATCAATATTTTTACTATTAAAGTTTCCCGCTTCGATACTAACGTTGCCATATAAGTCGGTAAACTCTGGCTTTGCTGAAATAACATTGATACTACCCACCGTTGAGTTACGACCAAATAGGGTGCCTTGTGGGCCCCTTAGTGCTTCAACTCTGTCTATGTCATACATCAATGCAAGGGCACCTTGCATACGTGGTGAGTAAATACCATCAAGGTGAACACCTACAGCCGGATCGCCAAGCTCAGTAATATTGGTAGAGCGTACACCTCGCATAGAAATAACCGGCGCAGCTTGATCTGTTGCAGTTGAAATATCTAAGCCAGGTACTAAGTTAGCAATATCCTTAACGCTATTAACACCGTTTCTTTTCAGCTCGGCTTCAGTTAATGCTGTAATGGCAACAGGTGTTTCCATTAGTCTTGTTTTGCGCTTAGTTGCTGTTACCGAAATGATTTCTAATGAAACTGTTTCTTTTTCTGACGCTTGCTCTTTATCCGTAGAAGCTTCTTGAGCATTCAATGGCATTGAACAAGCCAACGCAACGGCTATTGATAGTGCTGTTTTATTTATTGTGTGCATGTTTGACCTTTTGGATGTGTGTGTAAACGTTAAACTTTGTTACTTTTATTTAACAGTCTTATAGTATCCATACGGCTTATTTTTAATACTAGTCAAATACGCCAAGGCGAGTTAGATATAATACAAACCGAAATTGCTCTCTAATTTATGAAGCCAAAACTAGATAAATCTCGAATATTTTCTTCGTAGTCTAGCCTTTTGATTCTATTTCAGACATAAAAAACCGACTTAGTGTCGGCTTATTTATAAAAGCGGTAGACGCAGGGCGTATCTTGTAAGAGTGA